>CAMPAA010000200.1 GCA_946631345.1 uncultured Verrucomicrobiota bacterium | reverse complement strand
GGTGAAGCGCGAACCGATAACGTTCGGCGTGATCGTGCCGGAGGCAGAACGTCCTTTCTTCTCCCGCGTCTGCACGGGAATCGCAAATTTTGCGAACAGTTCGGGGGGCGGGGGCAATTATTCGCTGTTATGGGCGAATACGCCGCTTAAGACCGCTGAGCAGCTTCGGGTGTTCGCCAAGATGTGCGCGGGTTCGCACGTGGCGGGCGTGTTCTTCGCGAGGGTTCGCAATGGCCGGCTGAACCGCGAAGTCCTCAGTCTCTTCCGCGCCGCAAAGATACCGGTGGTGCTGCTTGGCGGCGAATCGCCGTCGCTCGACCTTCCGTGCGATCTCGTGGGGATGAACTACATCGCCCACGGGCGGCGGACGCGGATTAACTTCTCGTCGCCCACGGCCCGCAGCGATGGCAACGTACTCGCCCACGGCGAACTCTTCGGCGACGTCGCGGTGCGCCTCATGCTCCAGCGGCTCTCCTATTCCGCGAAGCATCCGCCGGCAGAGGTGTTTCTTGATCTTCCAAAACCGAAAACCGTAAAGGAGAAAGCAAAATGAAAAGACTGTTGATAATTTGCGCGGCGGCGATTGCGCTTGGCGCATGGGCGGACAGTGAACGGATCGCTGACTTCGGCACAGCTGACATAAGCGCCGGAAACACGTTTTGGAACGTGTCGGGCTACAATGGCGGCAACGTATGGCGCGAGGCGTCGGCTTCTGTAAGCGGCTTTGAGGCACGTTCCTACACGCGGTCTGCGTCGAGCGGCATCAAAATCTGCACATTCCAGCCTGGATTTATAATCCTCTTCCATTGAGATCATAAACCTACAAGAAAGGACAAAGAGATGAAATCAGTAAAAGTATCCACATGCTTCGCATTGGCGTTAGCATCTGCTTCATTGATGGGTGATGCACCGGTCGTTACTGGCGTCACCATGAGGCAAGGCCCCACGCGCAGGGTGCAGGTGGACTACAGTCTTAACATTCCGGCGGTCATCACGCTTGATGTTCAGACGAATGTAGATGCAAACGCCAGCGCCAATGCGACGGCCGGTTGGGTGTCAATAGGTGATATCCGCCTTCGCACCGCAAGTGGCGACGTGAACAAGCTTGTCACGAACGCTACCGGGCGCATCTACTGGGAACCCGATAAGGACTGGCCAGAGGGCGGCGTGATTCCAAATATCCGCGCCGTCGTCACCGCATGGGCAACGAACTCGCCGCCGAACTATCTCGTCGCCGAAATCGTTTCGCCGTATACGGTGCGGTATTACACATCTCCAGAGGCATTCCCAGAAGGAAGCTGCACAGGGGATGTGTACAAGACGGAAAAGCTCGTCATGCGTCGTGTGCCGGCTGCAGGCGTTGAGTGGTATATGGGATCTCCTGCTGGCGAGTATGGCAGGGAGAACGTCAACGTCGCTTCCAAAGAGACGCGTCATGCGGTCACGTTGAATGAAGACTTCTACATCGGCATCTATCCACTTACCGCATCGCAACTTTCCTTACTCCTTGATTTGACGCCGCCATCTAATGGAACGGCGATGCGTCAGGCAAGGCAGAGCAATTATTTGTCATATAACGCGATTCGCGGTTCTACCGACGAAGGCGTTGATTGGCCCACGACGGACATCTATACGGTCGGAAGCGGAAGTCTGCTCAAGAAGATTCGGAATAAACTGAAGTTCACATTTGACATACCGACCGAGGCGCAGTGGGAGTATGCCTGCCGTGCCGGGACGGGAACGTCGCTGAACATCGGTGTGTCGCCGTCCAACACTTCTTCGCCGTCGATTACCGAATATCGCGAGATTGTGGGACATGCGCGTCTGGTAAATGGAGTTGATGTTGGAACGACCACTCCGAACACTTGGGGCATCTATGACATGCACGGCACAATTGCTAGGACGTGGTGCCGCGATTGGTTCGTGGCCGATCTTGGCTCTGCCGATGATACATCAGGGAACGGCCCTGTGTCTGGCACTACCCGTGTTTTGCGCGGGCCGAGCTATGGCAGCTACGACATCGAAATACGCAGCGCCAACAGGCACAAAACTGGCCGTGCGCCAGACCAGATTGAAACGGGGTCGGTGGCTGGCGATATTGGTTGCCGACTCTGGCTTCCCGTCACGCTGTATTGAGGAACAACCGTGATGAATTTCCAGATGATTGCCGCCGTGCTTGGCATGGCGGCGTTTGCCGGGTGCGCTCCGCAGAAATCGCAGCATCCTGTCTCGCTTGTCCTTTCCGAGGATGGTGCCGCCAAGTATGCGGTGGTAGTCCCAGATGATGTCGCAAAGCTAGACTTCTCGTTTGCGCTCGCTGACATGACGAATCTGCTTTCAAAGGCGACGGGGGCGGCGTTCCCGATCGCATCGCGTTCCTTCGCGCCTAAACGCCGCCGCATTTTCGTGGGGATTACGCCGGAAGGCGAGTTTGCGCCATCGGATGGCGAGTATGGTGTGCGTGTACGAGGGGAGGACTTGTACCTCTTTGGCGGCGGCGCTCATGGTACGCGATACGCAATATACGAGTTCTTGGAGAATTCTGTCGGCTTTCGCTTCTACGATATGCGCGGAGGGATGAAGGTGCCTGATGGCCGATCCCGTCTGGTTGTGACGCCACGAGAAGTGCGCCGGAAGTATGACTTTGATGTGCATTCGCTCGTGTCGTGGAGACACTTTGTAAGACCCACATCCACGATAGCGTTGTACCGCAGCGGTCAGGATTTTCGTATGAACGTGTTCCTTGGGCGGTCGGGCATAAATGTTCCCCTTGACGATTACCGAGAGTACAAGATCTACTGTCACTCTCTGCCACACTATCTGCCGCGCAAGGCGGAGGACTCGAAGATCGAATGGATTGCGAAACTTGGCGACAATCTGGAGAAGGATCACCCAGAATACTTCACGCTCTTTGAGGACGGCAAGCGGATATTCGACCATCAACGGTGTCTTTCCAATCCCGGAGCGAGGAAACTGCTTGCCGAGCGCGTCCTTGAGACGATACGCCGCAACCCAGAGAGCACGCATTTCGATGTGAGCGCGGGAGACACACCGGGGCGCTATTGTTGGTGCGAGGGATGCCAAGCGCTTGAGAAGAAGTATGGAACCGAGGCGGGGCCGCTTGTGGACTTCATGCTCGAGTTCTGCCCGAAGGTTGCAGCGGTGTTTCCAAAGGTGCAGATAATGACGCTCGTTTATCGCAAGAACCAAACGCAGCATCCGCCGAAGGGAATAAAGCGAATGCCGGACAACTTCACGCCTCGCTTTGCGCCGATAGACGACAACTTCGCGAAGGACTGGAATCATCCGGCAAACAGGGACACATATGAAGATTTGCGGACATGGGGGAAGTTGTGCAGGAACATGCTCCTGTGGTACTATCCGAATCCGTATGGCGGTGCGGTTACGCCTCCATTGGGCAATGTTGGGCGGCTTGTCCGAGACATGGCGTTATCGAAAGCAGCTGGGGTGACAGGGCAGACCCATGAGCACAATGTAGGCGTAGCGGAGATGATAGGTTTCACGGAACTCCAGAATTTCGTGGGATATCATGTGTTCAAGGACATATCATGCGACTGGCGTGCGCTGGCCGACGAGTTCATCGGCTTCGAATATGGTGCCGCCGCCGGAAAGATGCGAGATTACTGGCGGGAACTTGAACGGTTGACTGAAACAGAGGAGCTTGATTTCGTGTGGAATGCCCCACTTGCGGCGTACCGCCATCTAACACCGGAAAGGCTTGTGCGCTGGAACGCGGATTTTGATGTGATGGAAGCGGCTGTTGCCTCAGATGCGGTACGGCTTTTCAACGTTAAGCGCGTACGCATCAATCTTGACTTATCAATCATCAACAAGTATGCCACCGTAAAGAAGAGCGTACCGTCGTTCTCGCTTTCGGCAGATGCGCTTGCGGAGAGGATACGCTCTACCGCCAATCGCATCAACAGCGAGCTGTTCCCGTCGGCGAAAACGGAAGGCGAGAAGTTTGTGAAAGGTCTGGAGGAACGGCTTTTCCGTGCAACAGTATGCAACAAGGCAGATGCCAAGCCACTTCCAAAGGAGTTGTTTGGGGCATATCCACTGAATAAGTTGTATGCGACACTTCCGGTGGCACGTGGTTCCAAATTGGAGGAAGATTCCGCTGCCGCATTCGGCTTCCGTGCCGTGATGGCGCGGCCGCAGGAACGTCTCAAACTTCCGTTCAAGGCGGATTTCAACGACAGAGCCGGAAAGCACTATTATTGGGATGTAGGGCGCGTAACGGAGAAGGATCTGGGGTTACGCGGACAGTACAAGTTCTATAAGCTGGGAAAGGTGACATTGACGCAAGACTGCGTGCTTGCGATTGGCGGCGACAGCTGGTGGGCGCTCCTTGCCGACATCAGTTCGGCGTACGAGGAGGGTTCATTCAACAAGGCAACACTTTGGGCTTCACTTCAGTTTGAGGGGCCTGCGTTCTATCCAGAGGACGAGGGCAAGCCGAATCGCGTCCTCTGCGACCGCGTCGTCGTCGTGCGGAAATGAGGTGACATATGGATATCAAAAGGCAAATGCGATTGGCCTTGTCGTGCGTATGCATAGCGGCTGTGATGGCGATTCAAACGGCCGAGGCGGGCGCATTCCTGCGTCCGCAGCATTGCAGCTACAGGTCGTTCATGAAGGAGCTTGCCGCAACGCGGCGCTTCGCTGACGGCGGCATGGAGCTGCGATGCTTTACGGTCGGCAACACGATGAACTCCATCGGCGAGCCGTACTGCGAATATCCAGTTGTCTGGAAGGCCGAAGGCGTATACGACTGGGAGACGATCGACCGTGAGTTTCAGGATCTTGTGGACGCGAGCCCCAAGGCGAAGTTCCTTGTCCTCCTCGACGTCAACACTCCACCGTGGCTCCAGCGCAAGCTCAGGTACGACAGCTTCAGCGTCGTGTCGCTTGCGGCCTCCGACCCGGACTGGACAAGATACACGCTTCCGTGGATAGACGCCTTTGTCGAACATGCGGAGAAGAAGTGGGGCGGGCGCATCGTCGGCTATGTGCTTGGCGGCGGAAACTGCACCGAATGGACGGAGCTTGACTACCGTGGAGAGGGCTACAAGGCGTTCTCGCATCCTGCACAGGACACTGCCTGGCGCAAGTGGTGCGCGGAGAAGGGCGTTGACCACGGCGAGTTTCCACCACATGGCTGCGAATTGGACAGGGCTGCATTCAAGGGCGCAATCTACGACCCCGCGACAGAGGGCGCGAAGATCGATTTCTGGAGGTTCAAGAACGAGAACGTATCCTCCGCGCTCCTGACATTCGCCCGTGCGACGAAGAAACGTGCCCCCGGCAAGGAGGTCGGCGCGTTCTTCGGATACTACCTCCTGTGCAACCCGAACATGTACAACTCGTGGAACCACATGGACTACGAGCGCGTCTACGACTCGCCCGACATCGACTTCGTAATCACGCCCGGCAACTACAAGGGCCGCGCGTGCGGCGGCGGAACCGGCACTTTGCTCGTTCAGGGGTCGCTTGCAGTGCGCGGGAAGCGTCTTTTCCACGAGATCGACTTCTGGACGCACGGGGTGAGTCCCGACGGAAAGAACTTCTCGGCGGACTACTTCAAGACCGAGGCCGATGACCTCGCCGGGCAGACCCGTGAGGCGGCCCTCGCAATCGTGACGCATGCGGCGTGCTGGTGG
>CAMPAA010000199.1 GCA_946631345.1 uncultured Verrucomicrobiota bacterium | reverse complement strand
CCGGACGAGCTGACAAGTTCGGCGTCGCCAGAGATCGGCACGGACGCGCCGGAGGGGCAAGTGCCGGAGGTCCTGACGGTCACCGCATCGCCGAACATCCGGCGGCACTGCTCCAGCGACTGAATCTGCGGGGCGACACTGATCTTGATGCGCAGCTCCTCGGCGTCCAGCACAACCCTGCCTTCTTCCAGCTCTGCCCAGGAGGAACCGTCAGGCTTGCATAAGGCAACGCCCGTCACCGCATGCACGGAAATCGTCGCCACCTTGCCGTCCGCCGCGAAAGTCTCGCTGGAATCATCCACGCCAAACAATCCGTCCGAATCCTTCAAAACCACGTTTGACGGAAGAATGGCATTTGCAATCCGCAATGTGTAGTCGTAGTCGGGACGCGGACTGTCTGCATATCCCTGGGCGGTTCCTGCATGGAACAGTCTCACCTCATAGTCCCAACCGGGCTTGAGCATCGCCTCCTTCGTCTCGCATGCGCCATACCGCGAATTGACCCATGAACGCATCGGCGGCGGTTCAGCATCCCCCTGCGCATGCACAGGGACAAGCTCCAGCCGGTACTTCTCGGAATGGCTTTCGCTGTGGTCGCCGAAATAAAGCGCGATACGCACACGGCTGCCCGGCCGCCCCAAGTCGGCGCTGTCGGCAGGATCGCTGGACTGCGCAGCCTCCGCCCCGTCGCCGACTCCGTCGCCGTCGGTGTCGAATCCGTCGGCGACGCCATCGCCGTCTCCGTCGCCCCCTCGCGGATCCGTACCCCAATCGCACTCCTCGGCGTTCGTGAGCCCATCGCCGTCCGGATCCGCATCGCCATCGTCGTCCGTGCGCTCCGTGGCGCCGTTGTGCGTCACGGGATCGAAACCATACGCGACCTCCCATCCGTCATCCATCCCGTCACCATCCGTGTCGGGCTGTGTCGGATCGGTGCCGAAAGCCGCCTCGACGCCATCCATGAGTCCATCAAGGTCTGAATCAGGTTTCAGCGGATCAGTGTTCGCCCCAAACAGGAACCGCAGACGGTCTCCGTTGCGGACCTTGCCCGCATCGTTGTCGCAGTAGGAGTTCAAATGCTCGCCGTTGAACGTCTGCATGCCGATGCTTGCAGACCTGCCATCCATCCCATTCCCGATGACGTCGGCATAGGCGGCATGCGCCCTGTCGGCATCGTCTGCAGGAATGGCAAGCTGGAAGGAAATGGAATTAGTCGACGCCGCATAAAGCGAATAGTACATATGTTTCCATTCCGCAAGGAGATAGGTTGCACCATTGTGGGTCGCCGTCCCGAGACAGACGGATGTGGCCCTGTCCTGAACGTTTGTGCAGAACCGGAAATAGGTCAAGTACGGTGCCATGAGGAACGCGTTCCGGCGTATCGGCGCGGCAAAGGACATGTGGCTGGAAGACATCCCGCCGTTGGAGGTTCCGGCGCGGTTGAGCATCAGCAGTCCGTTGTAGGACAGCGTGACATTGGTTACGGTCTCATTTTGCACGCGCATCGGGAACGGCAGCGCGCAAGTTGCACACCTGTTGCCTGAATCCATGAGCGCTTGCGTCAGGTTGGTGCAGGAATCGAACTGAAGCCACGGCAGGCCGTCGCAGGACGAAATGCTGCCGGTCTCTTCCGCATCGGACAGTCCGTCGCCGTCCGTATCGGAGAGGACTGGACCTGTCTCATATTCCTGCTCCTTCAGGTTGCGCAGGGAATCGCCGTCAGGGTCGCCGTCCGGGCCGTCGTCACCGGAAGCGGAGAGCGGATCAAGTCCGTGAAGCGCCTCCCATCCGTCCAACAGGCCGTCGCCGTCCGTATCAGGCATCCACGGGCAGGTGCCCAACGAAAGCTCGTCGCAGTCATTCAGCCCATCGCCATCCGAATCCAGCGCAATCGGACTGGTGCCAGTCCCAAACCGATAGGCCAACACCATCCCATTCGTCACCGAACCGGCGGTGTTGTGCGCGACGGCGAAATTGCGGAGTCGTTTCGGCAGCTGCGCGCCGATTGTGGCACTGGAGCCGTCAAACGCCGGGGACATGTCGATGTAATGCACATAGACCACATTGGTCTCGGCGTGCGGGATCACAATCTGGAACGTTCCGCGCTCAAGCGGATTCGTCCTGAGCGAGTACAGCTGGATGCGGGAGTATTCAACCACGCAATACCGCTGCCCGTTCGTCGTTACGTCGGCAACCGCGATCTGCGCGCCGCCATCCTTTGCGGCATACAGGTCGTCCCAGTAGGCGGCGACCGCCGTGTGGTACTGGCTGATGGAATAGCTGCTTAAATTGTAGTTTACGGCACCGGCGGAAAAAGTCTGGGAAGAAAGCGTGCTGACCAGTCCAACCAGACCATTTATGCAGACGGTCAGATTCGTATGCAACACGCCGGCGCACATCACATCGAACGGCAGCGGAACGGCGAACACGCCGCTGGCATAGGATTTCGATGAAACCAGCAGGTTGGTTCCGCCTGAAACGTCAAAGACCGGCAGACCCAGATCGCAATATTCCCACCCGCCAAGCTCCTCCCGGTCTGAAAGTCCATCGCCGTCCGAATCAGAGGAACACGGATTCGTCCCGGCGGCAACCTCTTCACCGTCAGGGATGCCATCGCCATCCGTGTCGTACAGGAGTGGATCTGTGCCGATTCCAGAGGATATCTCCTGCCCGTCATTCAGCCCGTCGCCGTCGGTGTCCGGGGTGCGGGGATCCGTGCCGTGCAGAAGCACCTCGTCGGCATCGGGGACGCCGTCTCCGTCCGCATCGTCATGCGTGCCCGCCGCGAAGAACGCACGGGAGCCGCCGCCTTCCGGCAGCAGGGCGCGTGGCACATCGATGTCGACGGCGCACGCTCCGTCCGGCACGGGCGCATCCGCAATCCACATCCATTCTCCCGCGTCAAGGTCGTGCCGCGCATAGACGGACAGCATGGGCGGAGCCGCCATGTCCGTAGGCCACGCTGCAGTGACGAGCACCGACGTCTCCGACGGGCTTACCGCCGTGAAGCACAGCCCGGTCACGGCGAATGGCGGCGGATCGGCCACCCCGACGGACACCGACGCCGCCGAAGCGGACGGGCTGCGCAGCATCGCGCCGCCGCCGACGGTGCGCTTCTGCGCCTCGATCGTGGCGACCGCCGCAAGCGCGGCGAGGACGGCGAGCGCCGGGCGCTTCAGCCGCCTCATGACGGACGACGAGACGCATCCGCACAGGCGCACGGAGAGGAACGACGCCACCGCCGCCGACAGCAGGGCGGCGAACGCGAGGGCGGACGCCGACTGCAGGGCCGTCAGGGCGTGTTCCAAGGCTTCGCCCTCCGCGCCTCACCGGCACCGCATGGTCGCAACTGTCTCATTTGCGCGAATTGTACCAAACCCGCCCTCAAACCGCAACGGCGGCGAAGGCGAGGGCAATCCACCGCGACAAACGACGGAATAATATGATGGTTGCGGGTAGCCGCCGGCCGTTTCCGGCATTGGCGGCGTCAGCTCTCGTAGCTGTTCGCGCGGGTGCGCCATAGACAGAGGAACAGCAGCGCACCCACTGCCGCAGTCGCCACCGTCGCTATCAGAGGCAGCCGCCACCCGCCAGAGGACTGGGCGAGATTGCCGAACACCTTCCCCGCCACCGATACGCCGATGTAGGAGAAGAGCGAAATGAATCCGATGGACGTGCCGGCAAAGCGCTTGGTCGCCGTGTTTGTCGCCGTTACGCCAGTCAGCGCCTGCGGCCCGTACAGGCAGAAGCCCGCAACGCAGAGCGCCGCCGCGCACGCCCAGCCGGACGGGAGCGCCCAGAATGCGGCGAACAGCCCCGCCGTGAGCGCCATCAGAAACACGCAAAGTCGCGGGGCGCGCCCGCCAAAGAGCCGGTCCGTAGCCCAGCCCGAAAAGAGCATGCCCGCGATTCCGGCGAACTCGAAGAGCATTATCACCGTTCCCGCATCGCTCGGGCTGAACCCCTTCGCCTCCTGCAGGAGCGTGGGGCCCCAGTCCGCCACGAGCGCGCGCACGGCGTTTATCGTGAAATTGGTGAGGCCGAGCATCCATATCACGGGACTAAGGTACACCATGCGCAGCGCCGAGCGCCGAGGGTCGTCGGGTGCCTGCGTCGCCGCAGCCGATGGACCGGGCTTCGCCTCCGTTCCTGGGAGGTCGGGCAGTCCTTCGTCCTTGGGCGTGCCCGGCAGCCACACCAGCATCAGCATTAGGCCGAGCGCGCCCAGTATCGCCATCGACCAGAAGCACCAGCGCCACATGCCCACGCCCTGGTTCGCCGCGCCGATCACGCCCATCCCCATAACCACGCCGCAGATTTTGGCCACAAGCCCTCCGCCGATGGAGTGCGACGTGTTCCACACGCTCATTTTCGTTGCCAGCTCCTTCGGCGGCACCCAGAAGGCTATGAGCTTTGCACACGGCGGGAAGCCAGTGCCCTGGAAGAACTGGTTCAGGACGAGCAGGATGCCGAACGTCCACGCCAGCGCGGAAAGCGATGCGCCGCCGCCCGTAAGGAACGATGCGATCTGCGGCGCGAAGCCGAAGGCGAGGTTCACGAGCGTGCATACGAGCAGGCCGAAGCAGAACATCCGCTTCGGGTTCACCTTGTCGCCGATTACGCCGTTCGCGAACTTCGAGAGGCCGTACACGATTCCGCCCCAGAACAGGAAGTTCCCCAGCATCGGCTTCGAGATGCCGCAGTCCTGCTGAAGGCCTGGCATGGCGAAGGAGAAGTTCTTCCGCATGAAGTAGAAGAGCGTGTAGCCGATCATGGTGGCGAAGAGCATCCGCCACTGCATGCGGTTGAACCTGCGGTCGGTCGCGGGATCGTCGAAGAGCTTCATCAGCGAACGCCAGCCTTGAGCTTGCGGATGACGGAGAACATCACGCTGGGATAGTCGGTGGAGAAGCCGTCGCACCCGAGCTCAAAGAGCTTGAAGTACACCTCCTCGGTCTCTCCGCCCTCGAACGGAATGGAACATACCGGGATGCCGTGCGCGTGGAACTCGTCGATGATCTTGCGCAGGTACGACGCGCGCGGCACGAACTGCTCCTCGGCGTTCGGGTCGTAGTACGTGTGGAGCGACACCGCCGATACGCCCTTGAAACCGTTCGCGCGCATTTCGTCCATCTTCTTCTCGAAATGCGCCTCGAAGCGCGCGATGTCCTTCGCGTCATGCCTGGGCTTGGGCCATGTGCCGATCCAGATGAGCGTCTTGCCGCCGTTCGTGGCCCTGTTCCAGTCGAGCGCCTTTCGGTAGTCCTGCCCTGTGTAGTACACCTGGTCGAGCACGCCCGCCTCGCGCGCCTTCTGCGCGATGTACTCGGGACCTGCGCCCTTCTCGTCCACGAAGCAGAGGTAGGTCGGGTGCCCCTTCATGGCGGCGAACGTATCCTCGATGGTCGGGATGCGGTGGTCGCTGAAGTCGGCGGAGGCCGGGTTCAGCTCCTTTAGGTAGGAGCCGACGTCGAGATCCTTCAGCTCGGCCCACGTGACTTCCTTCGAGACGTCCTTCTTCGCAAGCTCGGCGGAGATTCCGCGCGCCGTGCGCTTGAGGGTCCTGTCGTGGAGCATGATGCCCACGCCATCCTTGGTCTTGCGGCAGTCGCATTCGAGGGCCGAGCCGTTCTGCCAGCACCACGTGAACGTGTCGAGCGTGTTGTCCGGGCGCTCCAGCTTGCCGCCGCCGC
>CAMPAA010000198.1 GCA_946631345.1 uncultured Verrucomicrobiota bacterium | reverse complement strand
AGGGTTTCGCCTCCCCCAACGGAACTAAGCATCTTCCCTGCGCGGGTGCGCAGGGAACAGCACAGACAACGAAAGGAAAAACGAAATGACAGTGAAGTACATCACGGTGAAGGGGCCGGACCGCCTGGCCCGCAAACCTTATCGGCAAAAAACAGGCTGTGCGCGCAAGAATTGCCACAAAGCCGCCAGAAAGCGCCTGTTTTCGTTCTTCGGTGGGGCGGATCACCGCCTACCATTCTATTGCTCCGGCAATGAAATGTCCTGACACAAGCGGTAGGGGCGATTTGATAAATCGCCCGCAATGAAAGCCCGTGCGGCCGCTTTATCAAAGCGGCCCTACCACATCGATCGCCATATTTCATTGCCGGTTCAATAACGCCGCCATCAACTATGGCCTCCATTACTTCAAATGTGCAAAAACCGTGTTTTGAAGTTATGCCAGGCTTCTGCATGACAGGAGTGCCACGCATTCTTGGGCGGTAGGGGCGCGCGTACGCGCCATGCCACAAAAACCTGACAGGCTAAAAGACTATGCCATTTCTGAAAGATGGATGCCGTTATGCAGCTGATGTGGGTGAAACGGATATCGAGACAGAATGTCCGTTGATATCGGCCACTTTCGCCGCTTCTGCGCCGCCGTAATCAAGCGCCGTCATCAGCGTCTCCGCCATCACGTAGTCCCGGTGCGCCTCAAGCGCGGCCTGCGTCTCGGCATCGCATGACACCTTGGCCGCAATACGCTGGGTCACCTCGAAATCCGCCTCCTTGCGCATGGCCTGCACATGGGCGACAAATTCGCGGGCGAGTCCCTCGGCGGTAAGCTCCGGCGTGAGCGCAGTCTCCAGCCCGACCACAACGGCCCCTTCCGAAGCGACGACCATACCTTCCTTTGGAGAACGGGTAACGAGCACATCCTCTGCGGAAAGCTCCACGCCCTCCACGGTCGCAGTGCCGTCAAACCCCTTCATCGCGGCGATTGCCGCCGCCACCGCCTTCATCTTGGGGCCGCATTTACGGCCAAGGGTCTTGAAGTTAGCCTTGTATGAAACGTCGCACAGCTCCGTCTCGTCGGCCACAAACTTCACGGACTTGACATTCAGCTCATCCTCGATCAGTGCTTCAAGCCCCTTCACGTCGCCGCCCGCGAGATTGAGCGCTGAAAGCGGCTGGCGCACCTTGAGGTCGTTGTCTGCGCGCAGCCTGCGGCCAAGCTCCACCACCTTCTGCACATCGGCCATGCGACGCTCCAACGGGAGATCGCGCGCGGCGGCGTTCGACGACGGGAAGTCACACAGATGCACGGACTCAGGATCGCTCGCGCCTCTCAGGTTGCGATATATCGCCTCTGCGATGAACGGCGTAAACGGCGCCGCAACTTTCGAAAGCTGCACAAGCACATAGCGGAGCGTGCGATAGGCGCAAAGCTTATCGCCATCGTTCGTGGATTTCCAGAACCGGCGACGCGAACGGCGAATGTACCAGTTTGTAAGATCCTCGATGAACTTCACGAACGGACGCACCGAGCGCTGCAGGTCGTATGCGTCCATCGCCGCCGTCACATCGGCTATCAAGGTCTCCATCGAGGACACTATCCACCTGTCCAGCACGTTCGGGGATTCTGGGTAGACCACTTCCCTGTCGTCGAACCTGTCAACGTTTGCGTAGGTCACGAAGAAGGAATATGCGTTCCACCACGGTATTAGCAGGTCACGCATGAGCTGCTTCACGCCGTTTTCGGAGAACTTGAGGTTCTCGGCGCGCACGACAGGCGAATAGATCATGTAGAGACGGATTGCATCAGCGCCGTAGGTGTTGAGCATCAGCGTCGGATCCGGGTAGTTCTTGAGCCGCTTCGACATCTTTTTGCCGTCTTCGGCAAGCACCAGGCCGTTGACTATGACGTTGCGGTACGGAGACTTGTCAAAAAGGCATGTTCCGAGCACCATGAGCGTGTAGAACCATCCGCGCGTCTGGTCAAGCCCCTCAGCAATGAAGTCCGCCGGGAAGAACGCCGACACATCCCCTTCACCCATGTAGTGCTGCTGCGCGTATGGCATGGAGCCGCTTTCAAACCAGCAGTCGAGCACCTCGGGCGTGCGGTGGTAGGTCTTGCCATCCTTCCTTATTACGATCTTGTCGATGAAGTGCTTGTGAAGATCCGTAACCTTCTCGCCAGAGAGCGCCTCCAGCTCCTTCACGGAACCTACGCAGATCATGTCCGAAGGGTCGTCGTCGTTGATCCACACCGGGATGCAGCTGCCCCAGAAGCGGTTGCGCGAGATGTTCCAGTCGCGAGCCTCTCCCAGCCAGTTTCCAAAACGCTTCTCGCCCACGTAGTCGGGCGTCCAGTGCACAGTGGAATTGCTTTTTGCGAGTCGCTCGTGCAGATCCTCCACGCGCACATACCAAGCGTCGATGGCGCGGTAGATGAGCGGCGTGTCGGTGCGGTCGCAGAACGGATAAGAGTGGACGATCGTCGCCTGGTGGACGAGCTTGCCCTCCGCCTTGAGTCGCTTTATGATGTCCTTGTCGCAGTCCTTGCAGAAGCGCCCCTTGTATTCCGGCAGTTCGTCCGTGAAGTTGCAGCTTGCGTCCAGAGGATCGGCGAACGCCGTGATCCCCGCCTCCTTGCATACGCGGAAGTCGTCCTCGCCGTAAGCCGGCGCGATATGGACGAGGCCCACGCCGTCGTCGGTGGTCACATAGTCGTCGTTGAGCACGCGGAAAGCACCCTCAGCCCTCTTGTCGGCGAAGTACGGGAAGATCGGTTCGTACTCTACGCCTTTCAGTTCAGTTCCCTTGAACTCTGCCACCAGCTCGTACTGATCCGGCTTCTTGAAGATATGCGGAAGCCGCGCCTTCGCCATCACGTAGATGGGGCGAGACTCGTCCGTCAGATCGCGCACGGCAACATAATCTATCTTTGCGCCCGCGCAGATGGCGAGGTTTTCCGGCAGTGTCCACGGCGTAGTGGTCCAAATCAAAAGATAAACATCCCCGCGTCTCTCGTCTGGCGTCTCACGTCCCGCTTCTTGACACGAGACAATGGATGCGATACGCGGATCGCCCGCCACAACCTTCACGCGCACCGTCACAGTTGGGTCCTGCACATCCTTGTAGTTGCTGCCGGCCTCGAAGTTGGATAGCGGTGTGGACAGCTTCCATGAGTACGGCATGATGCGGTGGCTACGATACACGCGCCCCTGGTCCCAAAGCTGCTTGAATACCCACCACACGGACTCCATGAAACCCGGCTCCATCGTCTTGTAGCCGTTGTCGAAATCGACCCAACGGCCCATGCGAGTGACGGTCTTGCGCCATTCGTCAACGTACTTGAGCACCATGGACCGGCATTGCTCGTTGAACCGGTCAACGCCCAGCTTCTTGATCTCCGGAGCGCCGGCGACGCCGAGAGCCTCCTGGGCAAGGGCCTCGATCGGGAGACCGTGCGTATCCCATCCGAAGCGGCGCTCAACGTACTTGCCTCGCATCGTCTGATAGCGGGGCACGATATCCTTTATGGTTCCGGCCAGCAGATGGCCGTAATGCGGCAACCCCGTCGCGAACGGCGGACCGTCATAGAACGTATAGCGAGCCTTCCCCTCGTTCCGTTTCAGCGACTTCCCAAACGTCCCATCCTTCTCCCAGAACGCGAGAATCTCCTCCTCCATCTTGGGAAACGCTACCTTGTTCGATACTGGCTTGAACATCCATCTCTCCATTGCTTCATAAAATCAGGTGTGAATTATAGCACAAGTTTGGGAATCGAGCGCCAGCCAATGACGTGTGCGCGGAAATGCACAGATGCGCCCTTTGCCCCTTGGGCTGGACAGCGATGGTATAATACACGTCCATGCTGTTAACTTATGTCATTGGATGCCTTGCGCTCATCATCAAGCCTGGCCCCGACCTCATGTGCACGCTGGCGACGGCGCTTGCGGATGGCAAAGCCCGCGCCGCAACGCTGATGGCAGGGCTTGTGCTCGGCTGCTGGATATGGATTCTGCTGCTTACTGCGGGTGTCGCATCGTTCTTTGCGGACCATCCGGCGGTCATGTCGTCCATACAGATCGTAGGCGTAGCCTATATCGGCTATCTTGCGGCAGGCGCGTACAGGGAAGCGTGGATCGGGCTACACCATGGCGGAGCGGACACCTTGCACCCGGCGGAGGCAAAAGGATGGCGTCTGGTCGGGCGAGGCGTGTTCATGTCGATGTCTAACCCGCTCACCATCCTTTTCTTCCTCGCGTTCCTGCCAAACTTCACGAAAGAGGGCGCCGGCATCTCCCCTGCCATTCAGACTCTACTGCTTGGCACGCTGTTTTGCGCACTCGTGCCGTTCATCTACTTCCCGATCATACTTGCCGCCGATTCGCTGCGCGCAAAACTGCTCGGATCGTCCCGCGCCGTGGCATGGCTCAAGTTTGCGTCGGCATTGATGCTGACTGCCGTTGTCGCGGTACTTCTCTCGCAGATCCGCATCTGAACACCGCAAAACACAGCCGCGCATCTGCAACAGCAAACGCGCGGCTTGTCATTAACTCATCGCCGCAAGGCGACTATATTCCTATTGCATGCGTTATCTGTTCGTGGCGTAGAGCGGACCGAAGTTGGCGCATGCACGGAAGTCCGCGCCGGTAGGATCGTCGGAGCCGCCGAAAAGCCCCCAGCAGTGCGGACGGTACACATCTTCCTCCGGCACGTTGTGCATAGCCACCGGGATGCGGAGCATCGCGGCGAGCGTGATGATATCCGCGCCGATGTGCCCGTAGGCAATCGCACCGTGGTTCGCCGACCATGCATTCATCACGGAATAGACGTCCTTGAAATATCCGGTGCCGGTCAGCCTCGGCGTGAACCATGTGCAAGGCCATTCAGGGTTTGTGCGCAGCATCAACTTGTCGTTCTGGTCCTTGTCGAGAGCGACAGACCAGCCTTCCGCAATCTGGAGGACGGGGCCTTGGCCCTTGACGAAGGATATGCGCGTCATGGTGAGCGGCATGCCGCCCGGCGAAAGGAACGAGGACGAGAATCCGCCGCCGCGGAAGTACTCCACGCCCGCCGGCACCCACTTCGTGGCCTTCATCGTCGCCTCGATGTCCTTCTGCGTGACGTTCCACCAGTCCTTGAACACCGGCTTGCCCTTCTCCTTCATCGCGCCCGCCGCGTCAAGGCAGCAGCTGCCGGAGTTGAGCAGATGGATTATGCCCTGCTTCGCGAGTCCCTTGAGTCCCTTGCCGGTCGCCCGCTTCACAGATGCGTCGCTCCAGTATGTGCGCACGTCGGCGAACATCGAGGCGCGGTTAGTGAGCAGGTGCATGAGCAGCATGCACACGCCGTTCAGCGAATCGTTCTCGGTCGCCACGATGTGCGGCGCGCGCGGGCCGTTCCAGTCGAACGAGCTGTTGAGGAACGCCTCCATGAAGTCTCCGTTCGGCCAGTGGTCTGTCCACTGGCGCTGGCCCTGGAAGCCGGCCGCGAGCGCGTTGCGCCCCACCGCCTCCTCGCCGAAGCCCATCTCCTTGAGCTTGGGGTTGCCTACCATCATGTCGCGCATGACGATCGCCATCTTCACGACGTACTCCCAGTCGCGGTCCTTCGCCTCGCGGCTCTTCTGGATGGCCTTCGGGTTGTAGTCCTTGCCCTCCTTGCACCACTTCTTGGTCCAGGCAAGCGCCTTTTCGTACTCGGCCTTGTCGTAGATGCCCTCGGCGATGCGGCGCTCGATCTCGCACATGTCCATGTTCTCCGGGCGCA
>CAMPAA010000197.1 GCA_946631345.1 uncultured Verrucomicrobiota bacterium | reverse complement strand
AAGGTCGAGGATATGCTCATGGCGGTCGGCAAGATGAAGGACGGCACGGCGTTCCTGTTCGACCCGAGCTGGTCGCGTCTCGAGGAGAAGCTAAAGGTGCCGGGGCCGGGCTGGGAACGCTTCCCGAAGCGCATGGAGGTGAACCTCACCATAACTGGCGACAAGGGGATGATAAGCTGTGACTGCTTCGGCCCCAACGTGTACCACAACGGTGCGCCGAACGACCGCTACACCGTGCAGTACACCTACTTTGACGAGTGGGTGGGGCTTATCGACGAGTTCGTGGACTGCATCCGCAACCACAAGACTCCCCTCATCAATCTCAAGTGGCACCGCGAAACGATCCAGGCGATGCTCGGCTGCTACGAATCCATCCAGACGGGTCGTATCGCCACCGTGTGAGCGCGGCCTGAAGCTCGGGCGAGATATCTCTCGCGAGCGACAGACAATGGGGAACGGCCTGGATTATCGGGCGGTCCTTGGCGAGCGTGCGACGCAGGGCTTCATGCTCCTGCGCGCACGCGCTGTATCGGTCTGGCGGACTTTAATCCGCTATCTCATCTCCACCCCAACGCGCCAAATCCGTTGGATACGCGTTTTCTCGTTGCGATAATCGTGACGTTTTTGTTGTGATATTTGACCCCGCATACGGGTTGATTTCCAGATGGCGCTTCTGCTATCATACGCGGCAAGAGGCAAAAGTATCATAATGAAACGAAAGGAATGGGCAACGATGAAAAGAGGAACCGCAATATCGGCGACGGCGTTCGCCGCCATATGTTTGGCGTATCCGGCGATTGCGGGGCAGACCTTGCCTAACGCCGAAGCGCGGTCGTGTGGAACGCTTGTGCGAGTCAGCGACCGTGCGATAGTGGATGAGGCCAAAGAGATACGCTCCCGTCCGATGCGGCTGACGAGGAAGCCTCATGCCTATCGTGCGCTGGAGGCAAAGGCCGAGTTTGTCGAGACGGATTCCGTGCTTGGGGATGCGTGCGATATTCCGCTCCACGATGCCGGCGTGAAGATGATCTTCAACTGCACCAATCTTGTCGATCTCCAGGCTGCCGTGGATCTCGGGGCGAAGTACATCCGCACCAGAAACCCAGAGGCGGTGCAGAAGGGGCTTGCCGACATTGAGGAGACCCGCCGCCGCCCTGTCCTCCGGAGCGAGTTCCGCATACGCGACCCGTACGTTTTCGCCGATCCCGCCACGAAAACGTACTACATGTATGAAACGAAATCGCCGTACTTCGGCGCGCCATACGCGCGTGGCGTGAACGTGCGCACCTCGCGCGACCTTGAGACATGGTCTCCGCTCCATGAGGTGATGTCCGTGCCGACGAACCTGAAATGCCGCACGGTCTGGGCCCCTGAGGTGCATGTCTACAAGGGCGCATACTATCTCTTCACGACGCTTTCGTTCTATCCGTCGCCGTCCGATAACATCCCGATTCTGACGGACGACCCCGACTGGAAGCCTAAGGATAGCATCAAGCCGACCCGGCGTGGTGTTTGGGTCTACAAGGCCAATTCGCCTCTTGGCCCGTTCCGCCCCGTTGCCGACAGGTCTGTGACGCCGCAGAACTGGATGGCGTTGGACGGCACGCTGCTCGTTGACGGAGGAAAGCCTTACATGATCTTCTGCCACGAATGGATCCAGACTAAATTCGGGCGCATGGACATTGCAGAGATGGCGGATGACCTATCCCGCTTTGTCGGCGAGCCGAAGGTGCTGTTTGACTCGCGGGTTGTCGGCCCGGAGGGTGGACATGTGACTGACGGCTGTTTCTGCTACCGTTCGCCCAGGACAGGCCGCCTGTTTATGATTTGGAGTACGTTTTTCAGGCGTAACTACACTGTCTTCTCATGCGAGTCGGCAAGCGGACGGGCCGATGGGCCGTGGGGCAGCCAGAAACTTATTTTCGAGAGAAACGGTGGGCACGGCATGCTTTTCCGTGCGTTTGATGGCGGACTCAAGCTTGTTCTCCACCAGCCAGAACGCCGTGGATACGAGCGTGTAGCGTTCTTTGACGTCATTGACGGCGATGACGGGCTGTCCGTCGTCCAGCCCAATGGCAAAAGATGAAAATGTGCAAAGGAGTTCTTCAATGAAGAAATTGACTGCAATTGTCTCTGGGGTGATGCTGTGTGGTGCGCTATCCGCAGATGGATATGTATACCAGATAACGGAACCTGTCGCGACTGTCAACTATCCGGTGGTCTCGACGGCGGTGTCGTTGTCGTTCGTGGGGTGGGGATGTGGATCCGCTATCGCACAGGAGCAGACGAATTTTGCGGGCTGGACGCGGGCCGTGTCTATCGACTCCGCGCTCGATGCCCGCAAACCGACAGGAACCATGCTGCTTTTCAGATGAGAAGCGCACATGAAATCCAACCATTAAAAAAGGAGAAAGACCAATGAGAATGCCAATGACAAGAATTGTGGCCGGTTTCGTTTGCACGCCGGTCGTTGCCTTTGCGTCAGCAATCGTGCCTGCGGTGTCCGACGTATCCATGTCGCAATCCGCCGACCGCACCGTTACGGTCACATACACTCTAACGAACGCACCGGCTGTCGTGACGCTGGACATCCAGACAAATGGCACAGGGGGCGTTTGGGCGTCAATCGGCGGAGAGAATATATCAGGCGTACTGGCTGGCGTTCCAGTCGGCGACGTGTGGAAGGTGGTGGAGAGCGACGGACTGCATTCCATCACGTGGCGTCCCTACCTTTCGTGGCCGGAAAACCGCATACCGGCTGGCGGCGCACGCGCCGTGGTGACGGCCTGGGCAACGAACGCCGCCCCCGACTACATGGTGGTTGATCTGTCGGCGAATTCCAGCCAGCGCGTATCCTACTATCCTGACGAGAAATTCCTGCCGGGCGGTCTCCTTTCCAACGCCGATTACCGCACGACCCGGCTTGTGATGCGGAAGATCCCAGCCGAGGGGGCGGTTTTTACGATGGGCAGCGTATCTGAATCAGGTCGGCAGGCCAACGAGGATACCCACAGTGCGAGATTGTCGGGCAACTATTACATGGGTGTATTTGAGGTCACGCAGACGCAGTGGGTGAAAATCATGGGGGCAAATCCGTCGGCGTTCACCGCAGAGGGCATGATGCGACCAGTGGAATGCGTTTCGCTTGTCATGGCGCGCGAGAACATCGCATCGGCCAACGCATACGACTACCAATTCCTTGTGACGCCGTACTCGACATCGTTTCTCGGGAAACTTAGGGCCATGGCGGCAGATGCGATAGACTTCGATCTGCCGAGTGAAGCGGAATGGGAGTATGCCTGCAGGGCCGGAAACGGCGAAGGGTACTGGGGGGACGGCTCTGTCATTGAGGTTGACAAATATGTCCCGGGAAGGTACCGGATGAATCAGGAGGATACCGATACCGTGATGAGTGGGGAGACGGCTCCGTCTTCGGCCACGACGCTCACGCCAAGCAATGCAACAGCCGTATGCGGCTCGTACAGCCCAAACAAATGGGGCCTCTACGACATGCACGGCAATGTGCAGGAATGGTGCCTTGACTTCTACAAGGCCGACATAACGAATCTGGACGGATCGCTGAACACTACGCCCGCATCGATGTCCGGTAGTGATGGCAGGCGTCATGTGCTGCGTGGCGGAGCGTGGATCGAAAAATCAGGCGGGGTGCGTTCGGCCTACCGCGCCAACGCAATCAAGACAAAAGCGTTGGCCTACTTTGGATTGCGCGTGAAGTGTACGACCGGGGCGAAGTGAGAGGGAAGGTCTTTCTTCTGGCGGGGGTGGTTGCGGCCATTGCCGCTTCCGCCACCGATCCGCGCCGCCCATACGAGATGGAATGGGTTGGGCGGACGGCCGATGACCGACCGCCTTTGTGTGCCCTCACGACCGGGAACGGGTGGCGCATATCGGGAAGCAATGCTGAAGCCACCTTCACCCGTGCCACCGCAAGGCTTCTTTTCGGAGATGGCGTGGCGAGGCTCAGGTACCGTGCGCTTGGTGGCAAGGGCAAGCCGCGCGTGTTTGTGCGTCCACCGTCACCTGTGCCCGTCACTAACGATTTCGACGCTGTAAGCTGCTGGGTGTTCGGAAATAACGTATTCGGGCGCGATCCTTCCACACCGTCGGTGACGATAGACCTCCAGTTCATTGACCGTGAAGGCCGCCGTTTCGCCGTCAATCTCGGGCATGTGCACCACAAGGGATGGTACAAGTTCTATGGCCGCGTACCGCGAAGGCTTTCCACGCGCGCTGTGGCAGGTTGCATGTTCGACGGCTTCTGCGTACATGGCGGATGGAACAGTGATTTTCGCGAGCTGGACTTCAATTCGCTCGCCGTATTCAAAGAAGAGTTCAAGCCTCTTGCTTTCAAAGAGCGTCCAAAGCGCGGTGTCGTCATATTTCCGCATGCTTCGCAGGGAATCAATACGGGAGAGGGGCGGCTTCCGTTCCCGGTTTCTGCGGATACCGTTTTGCCTCCGTCAGCGTTTGAGGAAGAGGATGCGTCGCTTGAGTTCAGGCTGCCGAGTGGTGATGCTGCACGCTGGGATGATCTTGCGTTTAGGATAGATGGAGGAGAGTGGATTTCACTCGCAAAGGGCGGCGGTATTTTCCCAGACGGCGCGGCTGACGCCGCCAAGGTCAGGTTTTCAAGGCGCGGCAATTCGCTTGTTGCCGATGTGGAGATTGCCGGAGAGGCGGAATCGGTTGCGGAGATACGCTTCGGAAACCTCGCCGGGTTCCCCACCAACGCCGTGCGCACGGTTTTTCCGTTCTATACGTATCGTGAGAAGGCACGCGATGCCCGTCCTGCGGTCATAGGCTGGAACACATCGCGCGGTCCGTTTTTCGTGGCGGCCACGCCGGACTGGACACAGTCGAACGCTTCTTTGCTTTTTGCTGTTTCGAACAGCGCCGCCCTGAACGGAGGCTCGCGCTATCTTCGCAAGACAGATGGTAGGCGCAATCCCTGCTATGACCGGTTCATCTGGTCGTTCGGTCGGAAAGTGCATTCTGTTCTGCCGAAGATACCGAACCCGCCGTCGCCTTGGAAGCACATGACCGGTTCGCACCTCTGGCGCCAGTACGGAGTTGTGGACAGGGAGAAGGATTTGGCGTATTGGCGCGCGCTCAAGCGTCGCGGCATCTCCAAGGTCATCATTACCGACCACGAGACGGCGTGGCGGCGAAACGAGGAGCAGAGCTATACGTTCCGTACCCGAACAGAGCCAAGCCGAGGCGGAGACGAGGCGCAGGAGGGGTACGCGCGCGAGATGATAGATCGTTTAGGTTATGTGTACGGGCCTTACAACAACTATGTCGATCTTGCTACCGTAAACGAATACTGGAACGAAGACAACATCATACGTCGCGACTGGTCTCATGAATGCGCTTTGCAGCCTGCCTGGCGGCGTTGCTGGCGCGCCAAGCCCGCATGGGCGGTTTTGATGTGCGAAAAGATTGCGCCAGAAGTGCAGCGGAAGTTCCGTTTCAACTGCGGCTACTGCGACGTCCACACCAACATGCGACCGTGGGACGCTACAGACTACGATGCGAGGGTGCCTGGCGCTGGCACATTCACTGCTGGATTCTACGCCTACGGCGAAATCATGCTTCTGCAGAAGCAAATTTGGGGTGGACCTGTATATTCTGAAGGTCCTGCGCATTGGTTCTATTCGGGGCTTACGGATGGCAATTATGCGCAGGACGGGGTCTATGACATAGCGACAGGTCCATGGCTCGTCGACTTCGACCTCCTGCGCATGCATCCGCTTGAGTGCAACTTCGGCATGGGCATGATAAATGCGCATTTCTATGCCACGCCGGGAAC
>CAMPAA010000196.1 GCA_946631345.1 uncultured Verrucomicrobiota bacterium | reverse complement strand
GGCAGCCGGAGTACCAGCGCTTGCCCGGATAGCCCTCGGCGTACTTGTTCATGAGCACGCTTCCGGCGGCAAGGCGCACGGCGCGCGAAGATGTGTTCTCCGAGGCTATGAGGTTGATCTCGGTATCCTCCTGCACCACCTGCGCGCGGATCGCCGCCCATATCTCGGGATCCTCGGCGGCGAGAAGCGAGAAGTCGGAGAGGCGCTTCGCGCGCTCCAGCTTCGCGCGGCGCACCGCATGGCGCGCCGTGCCCTCCACGGGCGCCGCAATGAACGCGGCGAGGATGTCGCAGGCGGTCTTCTCGTCCGTCAGGTCTGCTCCGAGGCACAGCACGTTCGCGCCGTTGTGCCTGCGGGCGATCTCCGCATCTTTCACGCTGCGGCACAGCGCCGCCCGCACGTTCTGGAAGCGGTTGGCGGCCATCGACATGCCGATTCCAGTGCGGCACACCAGCACGCCGAAATCAGCTTCGCCGCGCGCAACGGCGATGGCCACATCGTCAGCGTAGTCTGGATAGTCGCAGGCTTCCGGATCGAAGCAGCCCTTGTCGCAGCAATCCCTGAATGCGGCCATAAGCCTGGCCTTGAGTTCAAATCCGCCGTGATCGGCGCCTATGGCAATCTTCATGAGTCTTGAACCTTTCTTAAAATGTGGCGCGCATTTTACCAAATCCCCCCCTCTGGTTCAAGACTTGTCTCGCAAAACGCCTTTAGCCAGGTAAAGGAGAAAACCGGCGCAGGAAAATTCGTTGAAAGTTTCGCTTGCATTCAATCCCGACTTATGGTATCTTACGCACCTGTTTTACGCACCCGTGGTGAAATTGGCATACACGCTAGATTCAGGTTCTAGTGCCGCAAGGTGTGTGGGTTCAAATCCCACCGGGTGCACCAAAACGACTCTGGCCCCATCGTCTATCGGCTAGGACATCTGGTTCTCATCCAGGTAAGAGGAGTTCGACTCTCCTTGGGGCTGCCAAAGCGAATGAAATCGGCACTCAAGATATTCCTTTTCCTGCTCGCGCTGTTCGCCGCAACCTTTTTCCTGCTTTCGCGTTTCGAGATTCGCCTGCCTGACGAGGCCGTTGAGCGCCTGTCGGAGCGTCTTTCCTCCACAAACTGGCTGATTCGCGTGGACTCCGTCACCTGCCGCTTCCCGGAGCGAATCCGGCTCGGCGGCGTGAGGCTGATGAACCGCCGCAAGGCCGAATCCAAGCCGTTCCTCTCGGTTGAGCAGGTGAATGTGCGACTCGCCCTTCTGCGTCTGCCATGGCGGATTAAGCACATGGTCAGGTCGGTTACCGTGGTCCATCCGTGGATGCCGCGTCTGCCGGACGGCTACTACATCCCAGACTCCATCGAGTTCCCCGGCTCCTACGACTTCACCGAAACCGATGAGCCTGTGGAGCTGAACATCCCAGACCTCAGCCCGTTCCGCCTTACCGTCATCGATGCCGACATCCTCGACCTCAAGGCGAAGCGCGTCACGGTCGGGCGCGTTGAAGCCAAAGGCAACGTGCTCACCATGGCCGACATA
Source organism: uncultured Verrucomicrobiota bacterium (assembly GCA_946631345.1). GTDB lineage: Bacteria > Verrucomicrobiota > Kiritimatiellia > RFP12 > UBA1067 > UBA1731. Next base: position 4,348 of record CAMPAA010000196.1, on the reverse strand, counting down.
CACGTTGCATTCCCTGACCGCGACGTGCGGATGGCCGTGACGGGCGAATGTGAAGTGGATGGCCCCGGCCAGCGCGTGCGCGGCAGCGTCCACGGCCAGGCGCGGCAGCCAAACATCAGGCCGATGCTCCAGGCGCTGGACATCACGAACTGCTACCAGTTCATCGACGCATTCACGGGCGTGACCACGCCGGTGGACGCCGGATGCCGGTTCGACGTGAACCTCCGCAACTCCGACCTGCGCATCTTCCTCGACCTCCACCCGACCGGCGGCGCGTACCGCGGCGTGCCGCTGGATACGGCGCAGGGTAACGTCGACGTGCGCGTGTTCGTGCGCGACCACTACCAGAACGCACGCATCAGCGTTGGCCCGATCGTCGCCAGGATTGCGGACGGCACCTCCATGACAGGTTCGGTGTTCTACGAGAACACCAACGACGTCGGCTTCGTCACGTTCCGCGACGTCCACTCCACCACATCCCTTTCAAACGCCCTCGCCGTGGCAGACGTCCTCAACGACGGCACGCTCGACTGCCTCCAACCGGAAACGCCCCCCACAATCACGCTCAACGGCGTTCTCGCCGTGGATCCGGCATATGCGGCAACGAACCGGATTGACGGCTCGATTGCGTTCAGCCGGGGCAGCTTCTTCGGCATCCCGCTCACCAATGTGAAAACGGCGTTCAGGCTGAGAGGCACTCATGTCACCTTCAACGAAGCCAGCGGCTCCATGCCTCACGGCGGGTCGCTCGCCGGCACCGGTTTCATTTCCTTCCCTGACTTTGACAGGGACCGCGCCACCTTCCGCGTTGCCGTCAGCGGCAGGGACATCGCGCTGGAGGATGCATCCGCCGCGCTTGGATTTGACGCCGACGACAGGCGTGGGCGCATCGACGGCCATGTCGAGATAGAGGCGCCACTAACCACCGCGCTCGTCTCGCGCGTGAACGGAAAGGCGTCGCTCAAGGTCAGGAACGGGCATCTCGCCCGCCTCAACCTGTTCGCCGGGCTCACCGACTACCTCGCCAAGAACGTGCCGGGTGTCTCGTCGCTCGTGGACCAGTCCAACGCCGAGCTGGAATGCGTGATCTCAAACGGCGTTATCCACGCCACCAAGGTGAACGTCTCGGGCGACATATTCGCGATCACGGGCAAAGGCTCCTACTCGATACCGAACGACAATCTCGACTTCACAGCGCGTGTGCGCCTGTTCAAGAACGACTCCATCATCGGCAGAATCGCCAACCCGATCACCTGGACATTCTCGAAGCTGCTGATGGAATTCAAGGTGTACGGGCCGATAGACAACCCGAAGTGGAAGTACATTTCCGTACTGGAGAGGTTGCTCTGATGACGCTGGAGCTTGAGCTGGCCGCCGGCGATCCGGTTATGGGCATCGACGAGGCCGGGCGCGGGCCGCTCGCCGGGCCCGTGTTCGCCGCCGCCGTTCACCTTCCGCTCGCCATCGCCGAACTGGTGCTTGCGGAGGGCTGGGCTACCGTAAACGACTCGAAGAAGCTCACCGAACGGAAACGCAACGCGCTCGCAGAGGTCATCAGGTCAACCCCCGGATGCGTCTGGGCCATCGCATCGGCCTCGGCAGCCGAGATAGACAGGTTCAACATCCTGCGCGCCACTCATATCGCGATGAAGCGCGCGCACGATGAGGTGGCGGCAAAGTTAGGCATCCCCTCGCCCCATGTGCTTGTGGATGGCCTTCCCGCATCCACTCTCCCCCAGGCCGTGAATGTGGTCAAGGGCGACGCAAAGTCGCCGCTGATAGCCGCAGCCTCCATCCTCGCCAAGACCGCCCGCGACGCCTACTGCGTGGAGATGGAGGCGAAATTCCCGGGATACGGCTTCGCCCAGCACAAAGGGTATCCCACCGAAGCGCATGTCGCCGCCCTCCGCGAACTCGGTCCCTGCCCAGAACACCGCCGATCCTTCGGCCCCGTCTCGCAGCTCACCCTGTTCTGACGGCCCTCCGCTTGCCTTTTGATGTTTGCTTTGATCCGCAATGGCAGGGCCGCATGGTAGGGGCTGCCCTATCCACCAGCCCACAATGCGAAGTGACAATGCACCTCTCTTGCCATTCATCCCGATTTCTTCTATGCCGCCTCTCTTACCGAATCACACTTTTCAATGGAATAATGTGCACATCCATCACATTTTTCGATGGAATAATGTGCGCCAGATGTGATTGACGCTATGAGTCTCTTGAATATTGCCAATGTCGTCGGCGATTTCATTGCAAAAATGCCGACTATATTGGCGATTTGCCGTTGCAATGATTGGGACTCTTATGATATAATCCCACCCATTTCATCACCTGAAAGGGATAAATCATGTATATTCCGCGCAAAATTGACATTGCATCTGTTCTGAAGCAGAAATCGTGTTTTCTTTTCGGCCCCAGACAATGCGGAAAGTCTTCGCTCATACGAGAGACACTTAAAGATGTATATGTGTTTGATCTTCTTTCCGGCGACACTTTCACCCGTATCGCAAGGAATCCCAACTATATCGAGGAAGTCTGCCGAGAGCAACGTCCTGTCGTGATCGACGAAATCCAGAAGATGCCCTCTCTGCTTGACGAAGTCCATCGTCTTATAGAATCGAGGGGGCTGAAGTTTCTGCTGACAGGTTCCAGCGCCCGCAAACTACGCAACGGCGGCGTGAATCTCCTTGGCGGTAGAGCGCGAATGAGGTACCTCCATCCATTCTCTGCATCTGAACTTGGAGATGCTTTCGACTTGGATCGCGCCCTCAACTACGGACTTCTCCCCGGCATTTGGTTCTCCGATGAACCCGACGAAGACCTCGCTGGATATGCCTCGCTCTACCTCGAACAGGAAATCATGCAAGAGGGAGCAACGCGCAACCTCCCCGCGTTCAGCCGGTTCCTTGAAATCGCCGCGCTCACAAGCGGCGAACAGATCAACTATCAGACCATCGCCGCCGATGCACAGGTTCCTCGCTCCACGGTTCAGGAATACTTCAAGATTCTCAGGGACACCCTTCTCGCCCGTGAAGTGCCGGTTTGGCGCAAGGGGCTTTCCCGCAAAACTGTCGAGACCGCAAAGTTCTACCTTTTCGACACCGGCGTCACGCGCCGCCTCCAGAGACGCGGACTGCTTACATCCGGCACCCCTGAATACGGTCACGCCTTTGAGAGCTGGATTCTCCAGGAACTCATCGCCTACGCCGATGCCTTCAGACGTGATGCCGAAATATCCTACTGGCGCACGCGCACTGGCTACGAAGTCGATTTCGTCGTCAACGGTTGCGTCGCCATCGAAGCCAAGACTACGCGCAATGCCACAAAAACCGACATCAAGAGCCTCCGCGCAATCGACGACGAGGGTACGTTCCGCCATCGTATCCTTGTGTGCTTTGAACCACGCGCAAGAGAAGTGGACGGCATTGCGATACTCCCATGGAGAGAGTTTATCGACCGTCTCTGGACGGAATCCATATTCTAATTTCGTCATCCTCCCCCACGGTCATATCTTCATTGATTGACCAACAAGGTCAATCGCATGAAGCAACCACTCCCGGCGCTTGCTGTCGGTCACTTCCCACGGAGCCATGAGGAAGCCTTTGAGGCGCGAGGGGGCTATGATCTGGCGACAATTCATCACAGTCAAAGGGAAATTCACATCGTTTGCCTTGAGGTTGTGCGCCTTGTAGTAGCCCGGCACCCAGTTCGTGCCACATGGGACCTGGTCATATCCGCCCTTTTCAAACTCATGATAAGTGCGTATCTCAGGTTTGACATATCCCACATCCACAGCCTCAATCCTGAATGTCCGCCCATAGTATGCATTTGAAATAAGCACGCTTTTCGGACAATGAGACCGCCCGCGACGCCTACTGCGTGGAGATGGAGGCGAAATTCCCGGGATACGGCTTCGCCCAGCACAAAGGGTATCCCACCGAAGCGCATGTCGCCGCCCTCCGCGAACTCGGTCCCTGCCCAGAACACCGCCGATCCTTCGGCCCCGTCTCGCAGCTCACCCTGTTCTGACGGCCCTCCGCTTGCCTTTTGATGTTTGCTTTGATCCGCAATGGCAGGGCCGCTTTGATAAAGCGGTCGCTCCACCCTTATAGCCGCATTTCCGGCGTTCTCCTGAATTGCAGAAACGGCTTTCCGCGCGTTTCGCCCATTGTTTTCAAGGGCGAAAAAAATTTCCTGCACTTCAGACGATATGCGCTTCAGGGGACGGCGTTTCCCTCTTCAGGGGACGGCGTTTCCCCCTTCTGGGGACGGCGTTTCCCCCTTCTGGGGACAACGAATGTGTAGTCGGACATAGGTAACACTTAGGCAAGGGACATGGGTAACACACGGA
>CAMPAA010000195.1 GCA_946631345.1 uncultured Verrucomicrobiota bacterium | reverse complement strand
AGACGACCCTTACATTCGCTGGCGACCGCCGCTCCGTCACCTTCGGGAATGCATATATCTCCCATTCATTCTCGACACTTTTCTCGCCGCTGGACAACATCGCGCGCAGAAAATACTTCTCCGCGTGCGCGCTTGCTGGGATTCTAACGGCGAATGCACCGAACCGGGATATTCCCCCGTTCGCCACGGTTCCGACAGCGCGCTCGCAGTGCCACCTCACTTCTCCACCGGGCATGACAAGCTCTACACGGATCATTGAATCGGGCATGTCGGCATCATAATTAGACGCCGAAAGAGAGACAGTCCGCGTATCGCCAGCCGTTGTGTTGAAATCGCTGCCGAGATCGGACAGGAGGACGGAGGCAGAGTTGTAGCGTAGCACGTTCTCAACGGTCTCGCCGGGCTTCAGGCGGTAGAACTCGTCCATCATCCCCACTGAATAGCCGAACGTGTGCCAATGCGTATTGATGTCGCCAAGGAAATCGTAGCCCGCAACGCGGTCTGCCGCGCGCAACTTTTCGAAACAGTGCTTGCGAATGCGCCACATCCATTCACACGAGTTGCGGAAATATGTATCGGCACGGTCAAGAAGGCCCTTCTCTGCAAGCATCTGGCGCGGCTCGGAGAATAGCCCTACCTTGAGAATCGGAGAATCCGCCGGGGAAAGCCTTTCAAGGCCCAAGTCGGCATAACTACCGTCTATGCAGATTTCGTGCGAGATGCGCGGCTTGCCGCAGTAGGCATCTCCAAATCGGTCGAGATCCGCCGACGTGCCGACGTTCAGGGATTCATAGCTTGCAAGTCCCTGCTGGAACGAGGTAAACATGTCGCAGAACGGCGCGATGCGCGCCATGCGCTCTGCGTTGTGGCGGAATGGCGCCGTCGCAACCGGATCCTTGCCGGGGGCCAGTGAATATTCCACACCCGGCATCGCGCTCATCGGCGAGAACAGGGAATCGGTACGCTCGTGAACCATCTCTGCAACATCGCGCAAATACGCCTCGGCGATGCGGTCGATGCGCGTCTCATTGCCGGTGCAGTAGATCATGACCGATGGATGTCGGCGCGCAAATGCGATAATGGAGGCGAATTCAGGTTCGGGAACGAAATCGGGCGATTCGATGTGCACGGCCATTCCAAGCTCGTCGGTCGCCTCCAGATACTCCACCGGAGGTACAAAGGTATGGAAGCGCACGAAATTGAAGCCCAGCTCCTTGCGCTTCGCGGTTACCATACGATAGTAGCCGAGATCGCGCGGCAGGTGGAGCGTATTAGCGAAATAGCAGTGCTCCGTCACGCCGCGCAGGTAGACAGGCTTTCCGTTCAGGCGCAGTTTTTCGCCGTCCGCTGCAAGTCTGCGCAGCCCAAACATCTGTCTGTAATCTCCCTGCGCCGTCTTTAGCACAAGCGTATAGCGTTTGGGCGACTCCGGCGACCAGAAGGCATATCCGTCTGACGGAAGAGTGAAATCGCCCGACGCCGAACCATTGGTCTTCACCATGCCCCCATCGGATATCTCGTAGCTGAACGGAACCCCGCCGGAGACATGCACTGTGAAAGTCCTGAGATCCGCCGCCGTCGTCACATACACATCGCCAAGGCCGTTCCTCGGAAAGCGCAATTCAAGGTTCCCGTTCACGCCGCCGGTTGATCTGAATGTCGAACGCGTCGTCAGCCCAGAAACATAATCGCAGTAGCCGAGATTGGGATTGTTCGATACGGCGAGAACTATCTCGTTCGGCCCATTCTTGAGAACGCCTTTCGGAACGGACAGCTCGAACGGCGTGGAGAAACCGGCGCGAAATGCGATGAAGCGCCCGTTGATCCATGCGTGCACCTGATTGCGCACGCCCTCAAATGCCAAAACAGCCGCATCCTCACGGTCGAGCTTGATCGTGCGGCGGTACAGGAAACATCCATAGATGTTTGGCAGGGTGGTGTCGCTCGCCCATCCCGTTATAGGAAACCGCTGACGCTCGAAAAGAGGATTTATCCGGAATTCGTCTGTCATTCCCACCGCGCGGAAATCCATGTCCTCCCAATAACCCGGAATGGCTTGAGGAACCTTGACACCGCTGAACGATGGATAGTCCACCACCTCGTATGCATACGGCTGATACGCCATCTCCCATTCGCCGTTGAGCGAAACGGCATCATATATGCCATGCTCGTAAGGAGCGGCGCACAGTATCTCGTGCCGACATGCAGCAGCAAGACAGATCGCAAGCATCTTGCATTGAAATGAAAATGTACAATTTCTCATTGGTTCGTATGGTCTCATATCCGCGAAGAAAAATCTTGTAAAAACAAAACGAAAATATGTATTATCAGCTCATGCGGAAATGAGCCGTACATTGGCACGGACGCGACAAGCGCGCCCAGTTTAAAGTTTAGCGTTTAGGGTTGAACTTTAAAACTTCAGACTTTCAACTCCGATCCGGAGTCGCCGTCTCGTATGTATTTTACGCTACGCCCCTCTCCAACCTTGCGGACAGCACCGTTCTTGACAAGCGAGCCAAGCACGGCTTCAACGGTCGTGGGGCTTACGTCTGGCAATGCACGGCAGACGTCGGCCTTTGAGATTGGCGTCAGCGCATTGAGGACGATGCTTTTGATCCGGGTCGACTTCGTTACGCGGCCCGTGCTCACTACGGCAAAGCGCCGGTCTAGTTCCTCGTAGCATCCATAAAGCGTCATCAGAAAATTGACCATGAACGGGAACGGGCTGTTTTCGTTTGTCTGCCATCCTGCCGACGAATCGCGAAGTGCCGCATAATAGGCGGCCTTGTCTGCGTTGATGCGCTGCTCGAATGAAATGTACTTGCCGGCGTCGAAACCGTTCCTATAGAGAAGCAGCAGCGTCAGCAGACGGCTCATGCGTCCGTTGCCGTCGGGGAACGGATGGATGCAAAGGAAGTCAAGTATCACACAAGGAATCAACAGCATCTTGTTTATCTCGACGTCGTCACGGGCCTCCATGTATGCGAGGACAAGCTGCTTCATCGCCTCCGGCGTCTCCTCCGCGCTTGCAGGGGAAAATCGCACCACGCGCCGGCCGTCTGACATGCGCTCGGCAATCACGTTATCCTCATGCTTGTATCCTGGCTCCACATCTGACGCCACATAGCGGAGCAGCATTCCGTAGAATCCAATGATGTCTGATTCGGTGAAGTCATGTAGCCGGTGGTTCAGGTGGATTTCGTTCAGGGCATCACGATAGCCGGAAATCTCCGCTTCAGTATAGTTCATGGGGGATGTCCCCTCCTGCATCAGCTCGGCAAGTCGAGCATCGGTGGTGACAATCCCTTCAATCGCGTTCGATGCCTTGACGGACTCGATCTTCGCTATGCGCTCCAGTTCCGAATATGCGTGCATAAACCTAACTTTGCGTTCAGCCGACAGCACACGAAGAGCTGCGATGCTGCTCGTTAAGTTCACCAGTTTTGCCGGCAGCAAGTCGTTTTTCAGGTACGAATAGTCAAAGATGTGCATAGTTTCTTCTTTTGTGAATAATATTATACCACCTTTTATGCACAAAAACAATCGCTCATGCATAAACATATTGTCTTTAATATGCAGATATGATGCTATACACGGGAAACACATAATTGACCTCATTGCATCACGCCCCAAAATAGTGTATAATTGGCGCATCTTTCATAAAGCCGTACAATCCATCGGAAGGAGGGGGGCAAGCAATGACACTACGCGAAAGGAAGAAACTGCAACGCGACTTCTTTGAAGCTGCCGGCCCAAACACAGCCGCGTTCCGTGCACTGATTGATACGATCCCCGATGCGTGCTTCTACATGAAGGACTTGAACTGTCGCATCATGGCGCTCAACAAACGCAACTGCGAAGTGTGCAACATCAAAAACGAGCTGGATGTGGTGGGGATGCGTTCGGACGAAGTTTTCACCCCTGCCGACGCTGAAAGCTTCATGGAACTCGACCTCGAAGTGCAAAGAACCAGAAAGCCAGCACTGAACCGTGTCGAAACGCATCCCGCCGACAAGTCACCAGGATTCACCATCTCCAGTGTCTATCCGGTCAAGAACAGACTTGGTGATATAATCGGCACCATGCGCCTGTACAAAGTATTCACGTCTCATGACAATCTGCCAGAATGGCATGGGCGGATGAAAGCCGTAGTCGCCTACATACAGGAACACTATGCGGAAGAAATAACCCTTGAAGAACTGTCCAAGCTAACCGGAAGTTCCGTAAGCCAGTTCAAGCGCATCTTTACAAAGACGCTTGAGATGTCTCCGGGGCGATATATCGTAAACACCAGAATCAACGCTGCAAAAAAACTTCTGGAAACCACCAATAAACTTGTGTCGGATATTGCGCAGGAAGTCGGCTTCTATGACCAAAGCCACATGACACGGGCATTCAAGACGATTCGCAACACAACTCCCGGCGAATACCGTCGCAAGCACCGTTCCATAACTGCCAGCAACACATCCGCACCCAAACGCAAATCCTAACCGCCCCATCCAATCCCCCACAGCCTTTCAACGGGCAGTACCCTATATGTCAGCAAAGTTGACGAATTGCGTCCCGCCTACCCTATCCAGCGTACGCCCGCAGTAAATCACCTTGCGCCGACCGACTGCACCAGTCAAAGACGAAAGCGCCTCAAGATTTGACGCCATGTCCGGACGGAACGTTGACGACGCCTTGATTTCATAGATGTCAAGGCGGCCCCCATTCTCGAGGACAATGTCCGCTTCCGTGCCATTGGATGTCCTGATGAAATACATGTCAGGTTCCTTGCCATCATTCAGGCGAGACTTGAGCACGTCCATCACAACCATATTCTCGAACAGGTTGCCCATGAGTGGATGCGTGGCCACCTGCGATGGCTCGCGTATCCCCAGCAGATATGCGACCAGACCTGTTTCGGTGAAATATATCTTCGGCGATCTGACGAAGCGCTTGCCGAAGTTCCTGTAGTAAGGGCGCAACAGCCGTATCACATACGACGCCTCAAGGACGGACAGCCATTCCTTTACCGTATTCACGGCCACTCCGGCATCGTCTGAAAGCGAACTGACATTCAAGAGCTGCCCTACCCGTCCAGCCAGAAGCCTTATGAACACCTCAAACTCGCCAAGACGCCGGAGGTTCGCCAACTGACGGACATCCCTCTCAACATATGTGAGGAAGTAATCCCGATAGAGTTCCGTAGGGGTCAGATCGGAATCGTACAGCCTCGGCATGAATCCTCTGAATATCCATTCGTCCCTGCCCTTACGCATCTTTGTGGCCTTCAGTTCGTGAAGCGAGAACGGCAACAGCTCCAATACACCAGTCCTGCCCGCAAGCGATTGGGTCACGGCGGCCTGAAGCGCCGGCTGATGGCTTCCCGTAAGGACATACTGGGACGGCTTGCCGGATTTGTCCACCTCGGCCTGAACATAGCGAAGCAGCTCTGGCACATACTGGACTTCATCGAAGATTGCCGGCGCAGGATGCCGACGAAGGAACTCGCGCATATCGGCAGATGCGAGCGCATGGTTCTCAGGATCTTCCATGTTGACGTAGTCGGCCTTGCGGAATGCCGCCTTGGCAAGTGTCGTCTTGCCCGACTGACGGGGGCCGGTAAGTGTCAGCACTGGATACTTCTTCCATAGCTCAAGAGCCCTCTTTGACAAGTCTCGCCTTATCACGATCTAATCTCCTTTCTTTGCAACATGCGAAGTATACCAAATCCAATGTGCAAAAACAATAGCATACTGATATATTTACATTCTAACCGCCCCGCCAATCCCCCACGGTCTTCTGACGGACACGAGCAGTCGCGGGGCGACCGCCTTGCCCCCAAGACTACCACACCAACCAGCTGCCACCTTCTGACAAGCCATAGCCCACACCTCCAAAACCAGATTTGCCAGCTCAACCAATGTTCATTGTTTATAAACTATGGACATCGCTTTTTAGTCCACACACGGATTTACAACGGGATTGCC
>CAMPAA010000194.1 GCA_946631345.1 uncultured Verrucomicrobiota bacterium | reverse complement strand
CCGGCACGAACGCCGTACGCGCCGGCGGCTCGTCTACGAACGTGAATGTAGCCGAACACGCAGGCGCGATCACGGCGGCATCCGGCCGGTCATCCTTTATGGACACCTTCACGACGGCCTTTGCCGGATCGCCGGAGCTGACGCGCTCTGCGCGGACGGTGAGGCGAAGCCTGCCGGACTCGAAGGCAACCGTGCGGCTGGACTGCAGATCGTCCATCGCCGCAAGGTGACGTTTCGGCAGCAGGCGCGCGGCCAGTTCCGCCATGATCTCCGCCGCCGCCGGAAGAGCGAGCGGAGTGAACCCGCGAAGGTTGCCGTCGGAGTAGGATATCTGCGACGTGCCGAGAGCGAAATCGGCGAAGAACGGATCGTCCTTGATCGAAAAGGTCTTTGCGACCTCGATCATCTCGCCCTGGCGCTCCATGATCGTCTCTGCGTCCGATACGAGCGGGAGACGGGCACCGAAATCAAGCTGGCGCTGGCGGTTGCGCTCGCGGTTCGCCGCCGCGCGCGCACGGGCGCGCGAGCCTGGCGCCGCCGGCCCTGCGCTTGCGCGGGCCACGGCAAATGCCGACGTGTCGCCAGGCAGAGTCACCCTCGGAAAGTCGCGGCGCAATCGCCACACTGAATCCGCCTTCACCTCCACCGAAAGCGGCGACTGGAGATCCAGCGCGCGCGCGCGCCGCCCCTGGAAGAGAGGCGATGGGTCAACCGACACGCCGAGCGCCGCAAGCTGCGCAAGCGTGTGCTGAAGCTGCACGAGACCAGGACGGTGGATCGTGTTTGACGCGACCGCCACGAACTCGCGCCCGCGCAACGCATCGCGCACCATCGACGAAAGCACGCTGCGCGGCCCCACCTCAAGGAATATCCGGTAGCCGTCGTCGTGCATCCTTCGGACGGTGTCGTCGAAGCGGATCGGTTCGGTCCATATCTCCGCCGCCTCGTCCCGCGCATGGCGCGGCTTGGCCGACAGCGGCGCGGCGGCGATGCAGGAATATACCGGAGTGGCCGCAGTCTTCTTCACCCCCGACTTCGCGAACTTCCTGAAGTCTGACTTGAACCTGCCGAGCCATTCGAGGTCGAGCGACATGCCCGAAGGCGCCGGCATCCCTACAGCCGTCTTCCTCGAAAGAAGATACATGTCGCGCAGGAAGGAAAGTCTCTCCGCGCGCGGGAACGCCCCGAACGTGCCGGACAGCGCCAGCGCGCTCAGGTCGCCGCCTGCGAAACCTGTAAGGCCTTCTGGCTTCACCCCGCATGCCGCGAAGAGCCTGGCAAGCGCGAGGGAAGCAGAATACGTCGACACGAGCGATTCGGCATATCCGCCCGCCGAGAACACGTCCGCATCGCGACGGTAGTATGACGCCGGCGGGAACACGAACGAGGCAGGCGAGAACGGGCCTATGCCGGCCAGCGCCTCCTCCAGCTCGTCGAACGCGCCACGGCATTCCGGGAAAAGGATGGCCAGGTCGCAGAGCATGTCGGGATAGAACGCATAGCCGCCAGGGATCACGAACGCAAGCTTCCCCTCAAATCCGCTGGCCTCGTAGTACGTGCCGGACTTGTCCTTGATCCGTTTCGTGCCGGCGGCGATTCGCACGGCGGCCAGCGCGAACCGGTTCCGAAGATCCTCGGTGGACTGCGTCACGATGGCGGCCACCGCCGGCCCCTCAAGCTTGGAGCATGTGAATGCGACGTCCTTCAGCGGCGCGGACGGGGCCTGCTCAAGGAAGCGCTCAAGCCGCACAAGCTGCCGGACAAGCTCGGTTGCGTCCGCCGCGCGCACAAGCACAAGCTCGCTTGGCGCGAAATCTCCATGCACTGCGGTCATCTGCGATCCTCCGGCTCCTCCTCCATCAGCACCGCCGCCCGGCGGCCGTCGAAATCGTCGGCGCATACGATGGCGCGGCGCGGCAGCGTGGGGTTGCCCGTGATCCATGGCCGCGCCTTCTCGAGCAGATATGCGGACGAGCCGATGTTCGCGAGCATGTTCAGCGGATGCGGTACCGCGACCTGCGGCGCCAGCACGCGCACGTGCAGGGCCTGCGCCACCTTGACGAGCGATGCCGCCGCAGCCGCCACGAAGCAGTGGCCGATGTTCCCTTTCACTGATCCAACGCCGACCAGCGCGCCGCCCGGCCGGTGTTCGCCCCAAAGGCGCTGAATGGTCTCTATGTCGGCAAGGTCCCTTTCCGGGAACCCGGCTCCATCAGCCTCGATCATCGCCACCGTGGAGAGCGGCGCTTTCGCCGCCTCGGCGCACTCGCCTATCGGAGGCTCGCCCACGCCCGTGGCGGTGCTCCGCACCTGCGCGTATATGCGGTCGTGCGCATCGAGCGCGTCGTTCCTGCGCTTCAGCACGAAGAACGCGCCTCCTTCGCCGGGCAGAGTGCCTTTCGCATCCCGGTCGAACGGATACAGCTCACCGCCCTCCGAAAAGACGATCTTTCCGGACAGCCCCTCCAGCAGCGACCTGCTGAACGGCGGTGACACGGCTCCGGCGAGCGCCACGTCCGCCCGTCCCGTGCGAAGATCGTCCATTGCCGCCTCCAGAGCGGAGATGCCGGATAGTACGCCGCCGTCAAGCGCGGTTGCCGCGCCGGAGAACGAGACTTCGCGGGCGATCCAGTCTGCGATGCGGTGACCTGTTGCTGCAAGCAACGAATCGGCGTTAGGTTCGGGGAGAGAGTCCCGCAGCTTGCCGCGCACGGAATCCATTAGCTCCTCCGCCACGAAGCAGCGGCGCAGCACGTCCACGGCCTGTTCGATGAAAAAGGTATGGTCGAGCCAGTTCACGATCGCCGGGTTGAATACCGGGGCATAGGCGAGTCTCACTGTGCCGCGGCGAGTCTCGTTGGTGTGCGGCCTGTATCCTGCGTCCAGGAGCGCGTCGAACGCCAGCTGGGTCGTGAAATACAGGTCCTGGTTCTCGCCGGCGTTGATCTGCCTGGGGATCGTCTGCTCGAACGGGCGGCAGGAATATAGGTCGCCGAGCTGGCCGCCAACCGTCGGATACGGCGCGTCAAACGCCTTCTTCGCCCCGATTGGCAGCGAGGACTCCACGCCAAGCGGCGTGAACGAAGCATGGCCGCTGATGATGTTCCGCCAGAAGGCGCGCAGGGTCTGCGCCTCCGCAAAACGGCAGCTCATGCCGACAATCGCTATCGGTGTGTTGTCCATCGCCGTTGAATTATACCATCATTTGCCGTCCAGTTCACGGGCAGAAAACCATCGAGGTCTTCTTGTACTCCTTGGTCGAAAGCAGCATGACAGAGGCGGATGGCGCGATGTCGAGGGAGGCGAGGCGGGACTTTAGCATCTCGAACTGCCGTTGCGCCTCGCCTTCGGTTCTGGCGTGCACCATCGCAAAGAGGTTGTACGGGAACTCTGCGCATGGAGGCCGCTCGTAGCAGTGCGTCACCTCGGTCAGTTCAGCGAGGGCTCGTCCCGCATCCGTCGTTTCGCCGTCAATCCTGAAGCAGCACATTCCGTTCGCCGCATAACCGCTCCTGCGGTGGTTGAGCAGAAGACCTATCCTCTTCAGCCTGCCCTTGCGCCGCCATATCTCGAGCGTCGAGAGCAGATCCCATTCCCGGATTCCGATCCGCTCCGCGAGGGCGGCAAAGTAGTCCGCACGGACCTCCGTGCCGCCCTGCATCGCGCGGATGATCCGCCTGTCCCTCTCGTCCGGCGGCGGAAGTTCGTCGGCTACGGACTCGTCGCGCGTGCGCGTTTCGCCGCCGAAAACGACATCCACCTTGTATCGCCGTGTTGCCGGCAGTGTGCGGAACGGGAACGGGATCTCGGCCAGCGAAAGATCGAATCGCTCGGCCGGCGCGCTCCATGTCCACCACAGGTTGGGGCAGCCCGGAGCCTCGCGCAGATAGCAGTGGGTCACCTCTGCCCTGGCGGCAAGCAGCGCTGCGGCATCGTCCGGGCGGTCGGTGGTCGCGCAGCAGAGAGCCGAGGAGAATCCCACCCGGCGCGCATCGAACACCGCGCCGAACCTGCGGGCGGTCCCGTCGCTCAGGGAACGGGACGCAAGGCCGATCAGATCGTCCTCTGCGCAACCCAGTTCACGCGCCAGCTCCTCGAACGGGCGTCGAGCGAGCGGTATTCCCCTCTGCAGTGCCGCGAGCATCCTACTTCTGGACGCCTTCAACGGCTCCCGTGCCTTTGCCGCTGCGCACGAACGGCAGAGCCACGGCGTCGTTCACGATCTGGAGCGCAAGATCCTGCGCTATGCGCGGGGCGGCGTTCTTCTGGCCTGTCAGCAGGTCGTTCTGGGTAAGGAAAGTAGTGGAGGCCCGCATTCCCTTGCGCTCCAGCAGCACCTTGCCGTTGAGCTTGTCCACGTATGTGACGTCGGCCTCGACCACATAGCAGTATTCCGTGGCCCTCATTCCGATGCCGCGATCATAGGACGCTCCCTCGCGGTCCATCCTGCGCAGGACGCCCTGCACCTCAATGGCGGCATCGGCCGGGCGCGCCAGCTTGAACGACCCTTCACGCTGGAACTCCCGGAGCGTGTACTGAGTGACGATCGGCCCGAGCTCGGAGACGGGCGTAAGGTTCTCGAACACCGGCACGGCCACCGTGCGGTATTCCTCCGGCACCGACGTGCCCCATCTGTATCCGGCGCAGCCGGCGATGAATGCGCTGGCGCCAAGTGCCGCCGCAGCAAGGAAAGATTTCATTTTGATGCTCCGTTCTTCAGTTCCGCGATGCGCGCCCGAACCTCGTCGGCATGTGACGAATCCGGGTGCTCCGAAAGGAATTTCTCGTATGAGGCGATGGCCGCATGGCGAGTGCGCTGCCGCGAATCGTAGAACTTCGCGCGGGTCCAGGCGTCCTGCGACATGTAGTCGCGCAGCTCCTTCAGCCATGTGCGCATCTCCTCGGCTCCGGGATGGCTGGGGTCCCTGCGCAGCGCCAGCCTGAGGTAGCTTTCCGTATCCTTGCAGCGCGGCAGGTTGTATGCGAGCCGGCGCACCAGCCACATACGGTCCTTCGCCTCAAGGTACAGGGCCTGGCGCGCCTCGGCCGTGCCGGCATACCGGCTGCGAAGCGAAGAATAGACCTTGACCGCCTCCTCGTAGTCGTGGTCCTGCTCTCGGAGATCCGCTATCCTGAGCAGCGCCGCAGGGACGTAGTCCGCGCCCGGTGCCCGGCGCACCACCCGCTCGTACGCCTGCCGCAGCTCGCGGTTACCGGTGAAACTCAATCCGAGAAACATCCTGCGCGTATCCATCATCAGGTTCACGAGCTTGTACTGCTCGGCGACTACCTTCGAGAACGGACAGTTCCCCGGATAGAAGTCGAGCAGGTACGCATATTCCTCGAACGCCTCACCGTATTCCTGAAGGTACGTCTCCTGCACATATGCCATCTGGAACTGCGCAAGCGGCGCCTCTGGCATGGCAGGCCATTCGCGCACCAGCGCATCATACGCCTTCACCGCCCCCTTGTAGTCGCCCTTGGCCTCAAGCTGCCGCGCCCACTCCAGCTGAAGCGGAGCCGATTCGCGCGCCGGCTTGCCGACTCCGAACCAGCGCCAGAGCCAGCCCTTGTCCTTCTTCTCTGGCGTAGGCAGATCGTCAAGGCCGTCAAAGCCGGGGTACTGGTCGGTCGCCCACTGGGAATTGCTGCCTGGGCCGGAACCGGCCACGCGATGCGGCGAAGCCGCCGACGCCGCGAACGCCGCCATTGTCGCGGCGGCCATCAGGCATCTGGAAAGAATGTTCTTCATTTCAAGGCGGTATTGTACCATAAATCCGCCCGCGCGGAGCGAAAACTTGCCCGTACCTTTATTGGCCGTCTCGCAAACAGAATCCAAGCCGCATGATATGCAATGTTAGGGCCGCCGTCGGTAGGGTGCGTTGCCCCCAATGCGCCGTCACCTTATCGTGACGGCGGAGGCGCTTCCGTTCTTAATGGCCGCCGAGCCGTACCCTACGCCGTCCACCAGCACGCCGGTCACGTTGACCTTAACGGACT
>CAMPAA010000193.1 GCA_946631345.1 uncultured Verrucomicrobiota bacterium | reverse complement strand
ATTTGGCGGCAAGGCCAAAGTCAACGCCAATGTCTTTCGTGGTCTCGGGAATTCATCTGGGACCTTCAACGAAAGGCATGAGGCATGGATCAGAAAGCAGTCGCGTTCGCCGTAGCTGGGCGAGGCGCTACGTTCGCACGAAGCACTCGCATGGACTCGATGTGGAGGATGTCGAAAACCGCATCCTGGAGTCCCTATATGAATATAGTCGTGGAAAAATGAGCGGTCACGACGGAAGGCGGCACCGCCACGCTCGAAGTGACGTTCATCACGCCGTAAGCGGTAGGGGAGCGGCGCGTGGGGACACGCGCCCTCCCGATGTGCTATAATATGCGGCCATGAGAAAGATTGTGATGAGCGCGGCAGCGTGCAGCGTGGCGGCGATGGCTATGGCCGCGAAGAACTGCACCTATCCGATTTGGCCGGAAGGCAAGGTGCCTATGCACAAGGATATGGGGCCGGAGACAGTGAAGCCTACGACGGACGACATCGTGCGCTTCACCAACGTATCCCTGCCGACGGTGACGTTCGTCAAGGCGGAGTCCGAAGACCCCACGCCTGCGGTGCTGGTGTGTCCGGGCGGCGGATATTCCATCCTTGCATGGAGTCACGAGGGTGTGGAGACGGCGCAGTGGTTCAAGAAGCGCGGAGTGTCGGCGTTCATACTGAAGTACCGCTGCCCCGGGCAGCGCGATGCGGCGTTCGCCGATGCGCAGCGCGCTCTCTCCTATATCCGCGCGAACGCCCTGAACTTCAACATCGACCCGTCCAGGCTCGGCATCATAGGCTATTCCGCAGGCGCAAACCTCGCAGTCCGCGTATCCACCAATCATTCCAGGCGAGGCTATGCGCCCGTCGATGACACGGACAAGGCGTCCTGCCGCCCTGATTGGGCGATGGTCATATATCCGTGGGCGCTCATCGAGGATGGAGAGAAGGGGCTGCCGCCTCCGCTGAAGCTGCGCGCCGACTTCCCGGTGGACAAGGCGACCCCGCCTTCGTTCATCGTGCAGTCGCAGGACGACCACTGCAAGGTGCAGAACGCGATTGCGTACTACACCGCCTTGACGGCTGCAGGCGTGAAGGCGGAGATGCACCTTTTCGACAAAGGCGGCCACGGGTACGGCATGCGCGAACGCGGCAACCCCACTGACTGCTGGCCGGTGCTGGCGGAGGTATGGCTTTCCGCATACGTGGACGCCCCTGAACAGTGATTGGAGGCGACATGGACATGATTGGCAGAAGAGAGTTCCTATCGCGGTCGGCGGCGTTGGCTGCGGTCGGGGCCGTGGGTGGGTGCGCCTCGTGCGGCGTAGGGTCGTGCTATCCGGGATGGAGGGTTGGCGAGCTGGACATCCATTTCATCCACACCGGCACCTCGGAGAACACGTTCCTAATCTTCCCTGACGGCACCACGATGCTTCTCGACTGCGGCCATGTGAAGCAGCGCAGGCCCGGCTACGCAGAGGCACTGCCGCCTTCGCCGTCGGGGGAGCGGCGGGGAGGGGAATGGGTGCGCCGCTACATCGAACGTCTCATCCCGCAGCGCGAGATTGACTATCTCATGGTGTCCCACTGGCACGCGGATCACATTGCCGGCATTTCGGACGTAGCCGAGTCGTTCAGGTTCCTCAACTTCTTCGACCACCAGTATCCGAACGTAGGCCAGTACCGCTGGGACGTGGATGCCACCGATTTCGACAACGTGCAGTCATGGATAGACGCCGCCGTGGGCGAGGGCATGAAGCGCGAGCCGTTCAAGGTGGGCGCGAAGGGTCAGATACGCCTCCTCCATGACGAGAAGGGCTACTATTCACGCGTGTTCGAGGTCCGCAACCTCGCCGCCAACGGCGTGGTGTGGAACGGGCGCGACGGCGTGCGGGACGTTGCCGGCGAGCATGTGAAGCAGACTGGCAAGCAGCGTATCCACGAGAACTCCCTCTCGGCGGCCATACGCATCCGCTACGGGGACTTCACCTACTTCACGGGCGGCGACATCGAAGGCGAGTTCATCGGCGCTGACGGCGCTAAGGTCAAGTACGAGGCCCTTGTGGGGACGGTGGCAGGGCATGTAGAGGTGTGCAAGACAAACCACCACGCGTACTACAAGTCCATGTGCGCGGAGTTCGTTCGCAGGACGAGCCCGAAGCTGTTCCTGTCGAGCACGTGGAGCCCGAACCAGGTCAACGACGAGACGCTGGCGAACATGACGTCACGCGAGCTGTATCCCGGCGAGCGGACCATCGCATACGGCCAGGTGCCAGCGTTCAAGAGGATGGCCTACGAGGGACGCGGCCTGCTGGACGACATCGCGCCGGAAGGCCATGCCGTGGTGAAGGTGGCTCCAGGCGGCTTCTGGTACAGGCTCTACACGCTCTCGGCGAAGGATGAGTCGATGCGCATAGTTGGGATGCGCGACTTCGTCTGCTGCTGACGCCGTAGAGCACCGAACGCTTTTTGTGAACAGATCAAGAAAGGAAAACAAACTGAAATGAAGATCACAATCGGGAAAGACAAGCTGGACATGGCGCAGCAGGCCGCAGACGCCGCCGCCGAGAAGATACGTAAGGCGATAGCCGAACGCGGCGAGGCGCGCATCATCGTGGCCACAGGCGCGAGCCAGTTCGAGTTCCTGCAGGCGCTCGTCAAGGAGCCCGGCATTGACTGGACGAAGGTCACCGGATTCCACCTCGACGAGTACATCGGCATACCGGTGACGCACAAGGCGAGCTTCCGCGGCTACATGCGCGAGCGGTTCGTGTCGAAGACGCCCCAGCCGATGAAGGTGTTCAACGAGGTGAACGGCGAGGCCGCCGACACCGAGGCCGAGATATCCCGCCTTGAGGCCCTGATCCGCACTGCGCCGATCGACGTGGCCTGCATCGGGTTCGGCGAGAACGGTCACATCGCATTCAACGACCCGCCGGCCGATTTCGACTCCAACCGTGCATACAAGGTTGTGCCGCTCGACGAGAAGTGCAGGATGCAGCAGGTCGGCGAGGGTTGGTTCCCGGATCTAGCGTCCGTGCCGACGCATGCGTTCTCGATGACCGTCAAGCAGATTATGTGGTCCAGGGCCATCGTGTGTACTTGCCCCGACGCGCGCAAGGCCGAGGCCGTGAAGAACTGCCTTGAGGGCAAGGTGTCCAACATGGTGCCCGGCACGATCCTCCAGATGCACCCCGACTGCCAGGTGTTCATCGATCCGCCGGCGGCATCGCTGCTTTCCCGGTAAGGCGCGGCATGTACGATCCCTACCGCAGAAGGCGTGAGAAGGCTGCGGCCATCCGCGAGAGGCGGATGGGCGCGGTCGACTTCACGCTTCCGGTGGATGGCGATGCGCCGGCATGGCGCTCGCCTACGGTGTTGGCCGGGGATCGCATGGAGGCGCTTGTGGCGGATCTCGTGCGCGACCGTTCGCCGTTCTACGACGAGGTGTGCGCGAGGTGGAGCGAGATGTTTCCGGAGCTCAAGGCGCGGCCCGCGAGGTGGGTTTCGGGCGAAGGCGGAAGTGGAAAGATGTTCCTCAGCGTGGGTTCGTCCGCCGGGCTTTTCGCCCTGCGGCCGAAGCTCCCTGCCATAAGGAAACGGCTTTCCGCCCTGGCGTCCGCCCCGAAGCGCTTCACCGTGCATCTTGAGATAGCGGTGCGTCGGCCGTCGCCGGCAGCCTCGACAACCTTCAGATGAATCCAAGACCATGTTTACTGGACTTGTAGAAAAAAACGGAACGGTGCGGCGCATCAGCCGCGGGCGCGGCCTCGTGATCGAGATCGCGTTCGAGCCTTGGCGCGAGCCGCTCGAGCCGGGCGAATCGGTGGCGGTGAACGGCGTATGCCTCACCGTCGCCTGCTGCGACGCCACGCGATTCACGGCGGACGTCCTCCGCGAGACCGAGGAGCGCACGGGTCTGGCAGAGCTGAAGCCAGGCGACCGCGTGAACCTTGAGCGCGCGCTGAAGGTGGGCTCGCGCCTAGGCGGCCATATCGTGCAGGGGCACGTGGACGGGCGCGGCACGCTCCTGGAGAAGCGGCAGAAGGGGCGGGACTTCGCCTTGACCTTCCGCTGCGGGCGCGTGATCGCCGCCGCAAGCGTGCTGAAAGGCTCCATCGCAGTCAACGGCGTGTCGCTCACCGTGAGCGGGCTTGGCTCCGACTGGCTGCAGGTGGACGTAATCCCCACGACGATGCGCGAGACGAACCTCGGGCTGCTGGCCGTGGGCGACATGGTGAACCTCGAATCGGACGTGCTCGGCAAGTATGCGCGCCGCGCCGCCGCCGCCGTGCCAGAGCGACCGGACGGCGGCGATTGCGCATCTGGCGGCGGCCTCACCTTCGAGACCCTGGCCGAAAACGGTTTTGTGTGAAGCGGTGCGGAGCCGCAGTTGGGAGGCAGGGATGGACATAGCGAAGGTCGTTCTGAAGCGGGGGCGCGAACGCTCCGTGGAGCATCGCCACCCGTGGATATTCTCAGGCGCGGTTGCGCGCACGGAAGGCAGCCCCGCCGTTGGCGGCACTGTGGAGGTCTGCACCGACGCCGGCCGCGCGCTCGGCTTCGGAAGCTGGTCGCCCGCAAGCCAGATATGCGTGAGGATGCTGTCGTTCGACGCGGCGCGCGCGCCCGACGAGGCGTTCATCGGCGAACGCATCGCATCCTCGCTGGCGCGCCGGGCGGAGGGCGGTCGAGCCGCCCTGTCGGAGGCGAACCGCGGCGTGCGTCTCGTGCACGGGGAGTCCGACGGGCTGCCCGGACTGGTGGTGGACGCCTATGACGGCTGGTGCGTGACGCAGTTCGCGAGCGCCGGCGCCGAACGCTGGCGGCAGACCACCGTCGCCGCGCTGATGGCGGCGGGCGCGAAAGGGGTGTTCGACCGCAGCGACGTGGACGTCCGCAAGCGCGAGGGCCTTCCGATGGAAGGGACGGTCGGGCTGCTGGCGGGCGTGGAGCCGCCGGAGCTCATCGAGATACATGAAGGGGCGATCCGCTATCTGGTGGACGTGCGCAATGGCCACAAGACGGGGTTCTATCTCGATCAGCGCGAGGCGCGTGCGCGCGTGGCGGCGCTGGCGGAGGGGCGCGAAACGCTCAACTGCTTCTCGTATACAGGAGGGTTCGGGCTCGCCTGCGCGGCGGGTGGCGCGCGGAGCGTGGAGAACCTCGACCTCTCCAGGCCCGCCCTCGATCTGGCGGCGCGCAACTTCGACCTGCTCCGTGCCGGCGGTGCAGGGGCTGGCTGCGCGGTGGCCTTCACCTGCGCGGACGTGTTCAGGCAGCTGCGCCTGTACCGCGACCAAGGGCGGAAGTTCGGCCTGATCGTGCTCGACCCGCCGAAGTTCGCCGAGACGAAGGGCCAGCTGATGCGCGCGGCGCGCGGCTACAAGGATATCAACCTGCTCGGCATGAAGCTGCTGCGACCGGGCGGCATCCTCGCCACGTTCTCCTGCTCGGGGGCGATGGGATCGGATTTCTTCGAGACGGTCTGCCGCGAGGCGGCGTGCGACGCGCGGCGCGATTTCCAGATCGTCGGTCGCACGCACCAGGCCAGCGACCATCCCGTGTCCATCGCGTTCCCGGAGGGGGCGTACCTTAAGGGGCTGATTCTGCGGGCCGTTGACTGAGGCCGGCGAGGGGCTTTGACCGCATGGCAAGGACGACACCGGCGGAACGTTCGCGCGAGCTGGCCACGGCTCCGCTCGGAAGGCTGCTCTTCCGGTATTCATGGCCGGCACTCGTGGCTATGAGCCTCAACGCGCTCTATGCCGTGGTGGACCGCTTCTACATCGGGCGCGGCTGCGGCGAAGACGCGATGGCTGGCCTCACGCTCACGTTCCCCGTGATGATGCTCTTCGGCGCGTTTGGGGTGTTCGTGGGGGCGGGCCATTCGGCGGTACTGTCGATACGGCTGGGCGAGGGGAACCGCGTGGCGTGCGAGAAGCTGCTCGGGCAGCTTGTGGCGTTCAAGCTGCTCTTCTTCTTCATCCTGCCGCCGCTTGTCTTCTTCAATGCCGATACCGTG
>CAMPAA010000192.1 GCA_946631345.1 uncultured Verrucomicrobiota bacterium | reverse complement strand
GCAAAGCCCTTGACTGCGATTCATCGCTTTTAGAACGATATAGCCGAGTTGCATATCCTGCCGTGCGCCAAGAACATTGCGCCAAGGCACATGTAACTGGAGCAAAAACGAATAAGGACATAACATAAATCAAGCAACTACCATGCACAAAACCTTTGCCCATATTTCGCAACAAGTGACTATTATATCTGCTATATAGCATCATCCTTCACCTCCTTTTTACCTCAATGGCGCGCATGATACCAAATGCGTGTAGTCAATGCAAGCAACAGCCTCAGCAAGGCATTGGCGATAGTCAAGCATCGGCTATTTTGCTGACAGGCTGGCGGAGCGACAAAAGAAAGATGCGATCAAGCCGCCCTTATATGCTATAATAGGGGGCATGTTCAAGATCACACCAACACTTCTGTGCGGAGCATGCCTGCTTGCGGGATGCTCCTCCTCCAATCTCGCAAACTCATCCGACCGCGACGAACTGCTGTCGCTGATCATGCCAAGGCCTCGGCAGATTGTCGCCGACAATGCAGATGGAGGCGTGGGGCTTGATGTTGCTGTCGCTGTGAGGCGTGGCACCATATCCGACGCCCCCGATGCCGTGCGCGACCAGGCCTACAGGCTGGACATCGCGCCTGGCGGAATAACCGTCACGGCATCTGGCGTGGCCGGAGAGCGCCATGCCCGCGCAACGCTCGACCAGCTGCGCAAACTCGCCGGCGGCAGGCCAATTCCGGCCTGCACCATCACCGACTGGCCCGCGCTGCGATACAGGGGGTTCATGAACGACTATGGCCGCAACTACCAGAGCCTGAAGTCCATCCGCGACACGCTCGACATGATGGCCGCATACAAGCTCAACATCTTCCACTGGCACCTCACCGACTACCACGGCTGGCGGCTGGAGTCCAAGCGCTACCCACAGCTGAACCGCCCGGAGGCGACCAAGCGGCACATCGGCGCGTACTACACTCAGCGCGACTTCATCGAGACCGTGCGCTACGCCGCCGAACGCGGCATCACCGTGATCCCGGAGCTTGACGTGCCCGGGCACTCTGAGGCGTTCCGCATAGGCATGGGCGTGGCAAAGATGCACACGCCAGGCGTCGACAGGACGATATGCGACCTCATCGACGAGCTGTGCGCACTTGTGCCGGCGAACGAAATGCCGTTCATCCATCTCGGCACCGACGAGGTGTGGTACGATTCCGAAAAGGTGCCAGACGAATGGTACCAGATGTGGGCAAACCAGGTCAGCAGGAACGGACGCACGGTGATCGGCTGGTGGCCGGGGCATCCGCTCAAGCCGACCGGCCCCGCGATATCCATGGTGTGGGGGCAGCGCGGCGAGGCGACAAACACCCCATACGCCTACCTCGACACCACGAAAGGCTATTACCTGAACCATATGGAGCCGGAGGAGATACTGCGCACCGCCGCATATCAGGCACCGTGCCGCTGGGGCGCAAAGGATCCGCGCGCACTCGGCGCTCTGATCAGCGTATGGCACGACGATTATGCCCCCACCACCGAGGATATCTGGAACCACGTCGCCATCCTTCCCGGAATCGTGATGCTGGGCGAGACGTTCTGGTGCGGCGACGAACTGATCAGACCCGACCTCTGGGCCCATCCGCCGGAGCAGAACGACCCGGACATCGGCCGCCAGGCCGCTCTGGAGCGTCGCGTGCTCGCTCAGCGCGACAGAGTGTTCGGCGACAAATTCCCATACCCCTTCCAGTACGTGCGGCAGACCGACATGCGCTGGCGCCTGACCGACGCCGAAACCGGCAAAGTGCTCGGAAAAGCGCTCGTTGGCGCCACGATTTCGCCACGCCATTGGCTGTTCTCGCGTCCGGAAAACATGAACTTCCTTGACAAAGCCACTGGATGCGTCGTCGCCGAGACATGGATCCGGAGCGAAAGCAGGCAGGATTGCGGCGCATGGATAGGGTTCACGGGATACAGCCGCTCGGGCGGCCGCAGGGGCGACAAGCGCCTTCCCGCGCTCGGCGAGTGGTCGCGTCACGGAGCGAAGGTCGAAATCAACGGCAAGGAGATTCCGCCGCCGGCATGGCAGAACCCCAGCGCCAAATGCACCCACGAAACGCCGTTCACGAACGAGGAGTACTACTTCCGCGACCCAACGCCCATTACACTCGAAAAGGGCTGGAACCACGTAAAGCTCACAATCCCCAAGAAGGACGGCTCCGGAAGATGGACGGCGACGTTCGTGCCGATGCTCGGCACGAGCGCGCATCCTCGCGATGTCCCCGGGCTGACCTACTCCGCCACCGAACCCTCACATCAGTGAGGGCTTGGTTTCGCGAGATTCTTCACGGCGGAGGTGACCTGCCCTTCCGGCGGCAGGTCGGCGCGAGACTGGCCGCACGCCTCCAGCACCTTGTCGGTCGTCTGGAAATGCGCCTTGCAGTGGTTCATGATCCATTTGGGACCGTTGCGCCTCACGCAGTCCTCCGCGAGCGTGCGGATGCGCGGATCGCTCGACCCCTTCGGAATCGCACCTACCGGGTTGTCCGCCGTCGCCGCATCAAGGCCGTAGTCAGGCAACGCCGCCACAAGGTCGCGCAGGAACAGTTCGCGCGCCACGACAGACGCGGCAGCGACAGCAATGTCGCTCTCCGCCTTGTGGTGCTGGTCAACCGTTATCTTGCGCCCTCTCTCCTTGAGCGCCCGCCGTATCACCGCCTCGGTCGGAGCGAACTGGTCCACCACGACCTTCGGGCATGAGGGCTGCTTCTCGAGCAGAGACTCGATGCACGTGCCATGGGCCCATGCAAGCAGACGGTTCACGTTGCGTATCTTCGCGTAGAGACGGTTGTAGGCTGGCGGGCCGATCTTCACCACTGCATAGCGCTGTGGCCCGAGAAGCGATCGAATCTTCGAACCGACGCCCAGCACGGCCTTGTCGCTCATCTGCTTGCAGTCCTTTACCCCGATCTCGCGCAGCGACGTCGCAAGCTTCTCGTCCACATAGCAGCATGCCACCACGAGCGGGCCGAAATAGTCGCCCTTGCCCGATTCGTCACTGCCGCCGTGCGGCTTGTCGCGGTCGGGATCAAGCACGTCCTCGTAGCCGAGCGACGCCGTCCCAAGCACCTGCGGCTCAAGCACGAACAGCACGAAATCCTCGGCCTTGCCTCCCTGGACGCAGCATTTGCGCCGCCCATGCTTCTCCTTCGCGTATAGAGTGCAGTTGAAGCCGTCGCCCTCAATCGACATGAGCGCGTACGGCACGGTACGCTTGCGGTAGTTGCCGCTTTCCATTATGAGCAGCAGCATGCTCTGCTGCTCGTCGGTAAGTTCATATGTGTATGTGCTCTGAGCCATTAGCTACTCTGCCTTTGGGCGCGTATTATACCATTTCCGCGTGTGGTCATGTCTTCACGTAGTCTTCGCCGACATCTTCGTCCATGAGAGCCTTGGCGAGCGCAAACTGAACCACTCGGTGGGCTCCACAGGCGAGTATGGCGCGCGTGCACTCTTCAAGCGTGGCGCCCGTCGTCATCACGTCATCCACCAGCAGGACTGTACGTCCGCGCAGACGTTCTGGACGAGCCGCGCGGAATGCCGCCGCAAGGTTCTTCCGCCGCTCGTCGCCGGTCGAGCGGCTCTGGTGCCCCGTGTCGCGAACCTTCACAAGCGAACGGTCGTCGCATACCCTGCCAAGCCGCTTTGCAAGCGCATCCGCGAGCAGTCCGCTCTGATTGTAGCCGCGTTCCTCAAGACGGCTCTTGTGGATCGGCACCGGCACGACAACGTCCACGGATGCCGCGTCGTGCTTTCGGCGGAACGAGCGCTCCATCGCCGCCGCGAAATCCTCCGTGAGATAGGTCGCTCCGCTGAACTTGTATATGTTCACCAGCTCGACGATCGGTGAAAGGTAGGCAAACGTGCTCTTTGCAAACTCGTCGTACCACGGCAGCGTGGCATAGCACCGCGAACAGATGTAGCCCTCAGGCCTGTCGACAGGACGCCTGCAGTCATGCACCGCGCAGGTACGCGGCCATAGAGCATCCTTTATCCGTTCAAGCCAAGCAGACATCCGCCAACCCCTTCCCGACTCCGCAAATCGTCGGCGATGCGAACGGCGTCAACCAGGGATTCCGCCACCCTGCACCCTGCGGCGGCAAGCCGGTCTGGAGCCTGATGGCCGCATCCCACCAGCACACAACCGCCGCCAAGTGCTCGCGCGACCTCCGCATCATGGAGAGTGTCACCAATGAATACAGTACGCACCGATCCAAGTGCCGACGTCAGTTCTTGTCCGCGCTGAAGCTTGGATGCGCCGTCCAGGTTGTCCACGCCATACACCCGCTCGAAGAAGCGCGTGAACCCTGCCGCATCGACCGCCGCCTCCAGTTTGTCCTGCCTCAGCGCAGACAGTACGCACTGCCGGAATCCAAGAGATGCCGCCAACTCCAGCGCCGGGCGAGATTCCTCGCGCACCTTCTGAGGCTCCTCAAGCACAAAGGCGTGGAAGTCCTCGCATATCTCGTCCCAGTCCCATTTCGCCAAATCCACGCCCAACTCGGCGTAAAACGGGCGCACGGGGAAACCGAACCGCCTACGGTAGTGTTCGACCGTGATCGGCTGAGCCCCGCGTTTGGTCAACATGCGGTTTAGCGCACCCACGGCCGCCTCGACGTCATCGAGCAGCGTGCCGTTCCAATCCCATACCAGATAGCATGGCTTAGCGCCTGCACGAGGCGCATGGGTCATGCCGCACCGCCTGACGACTGTTCAACGCAGCGCCATTCAAGCGACAGGTCTATGGAACCGGCGGAGTGGGTAAGGCAACCAAGCGAAATCGCCGTAACTCCCGTGGCCGCGACCTCCCGCGCACGGTCGAGAGTGATTCCGCCGGAAGCCTCCGTCTTGGAAATTCCGCGACACATCTTCACGCACTTGCGCATGTCGGCGACCGACATGTTGTCGAGCATGATCCATTCCGGCCGCGCCTTCAGCGCGCTTGCGCATTCGCGCAGGCTCTCCACCTCAACCTCTACCTCAAGCTTCGGGAACCGCCGCCGGGCTGCCTCCACGGCCTTGTCAAGTTCGTCGGGGTTGCCGCCTTTCCACAGCCGCCTGTGGTTGTCCTTCATCAGCACCCGGTCATACATCCCCATGCGGTGGTTCGTGCCGCCGCCGCAGGTAACGGCGTACTTCTCGAACACCCTCAGTCCGGGTGTGGTCTTACGCGTGTCGAGGATGAGCGTACCATAGCGCCTTACGGCCTTCACAAACTCACGCGTGAGCGTGGCGGTGGCGCACATGCGCTGCATGAAATTGAGAGCCGTGCGCTCCGCCGCGAGTATGGATCTCGCCTTGCCGCGGAACACAAGTATAGGCTCGCCTGGCTTGACCTCGGTGCCGTCCTCCCTTAGTATCCTCACGGCAATCTTCGGATCTACAGCCTTCATGACGGCGCGCGCGACCGTGGCGCCGGCCACCGTACACCCTCGACCCTTTGCGTATATCTCGCCTTCGGCGACTGCGGTGGGATCGACCAGGGCAAGGGACGTGGCATCGCACCATGGCGCAGACCGTACGCGCGCCACGTCGGCCAAATCCTCGTCCAACGCAAGACGGACTGCCGCGCGGGCGCGCGGCGACCTCATTACATCTCGTTCCATGCGGTGCGACCTGCTCAGGATACGGCTGCGACAGACCAGTCCGAATACATGAGCCACGCAGCGAAGCCGATCAGACCAAGCGCCGCGAGTGCCGCAAGAAGCGCAATGAGCGTTGACGTCTTGCCTACGCCCGACGGACCCTTTTTCGCCGCCCGTGGGTCGGCGTCAAGCTGGAACCGCGCGGCGATGGTGGCGCCGCCCGTGACTGTTGCCTGCGAACCCTCCTCCGCAGACGACTCTGGTTTCTTTAATTTCATGGCGGTAAGTGTACCACATCCGGCCACATTCGGCAATAGGGTGTTGCCTTTCGCGGCCTGTGGGAAGTTGTACAATCAAGTGAGTCAAATTGGAAAGGCAAGGTTTCGAGGTGGA
>CAMPAA010000191.1 GCA_946631345.1 uncultured Verrucomicrobiota bacterium | reverse complement strand
GTAGTAGCAGTTGCGCGGCTGTCCGGCGGCGTTCTTCGTGTGGCAGATTCCGCCGCGGCACGGGCGCACCACGTACAGGAGCGAGTTCTGCTCGCAGTTAACGTAGGCCTCGAGAAGGTCGAACGTCTCCCCGCTCGTCTCGCCCTTGAACCACAGCTTGTTGCGGCTGGTGGACCAGAGGATGAGCTTGCGCTTCGCGAAAGACTCCTTCATCGCGTATTCGTTGGTGTATGCGACGAGGATGACCTCCTTTGTGTCGGCGTTCTGCACGGCGACGGGTATTACGCCGGGATCGCACGCCGCCGTACCGGCCGCGCGCGTATCGGAAACCTGCTTTCCGACCTTCTCCAGCTTGGTGAAATCGAGCGTCAGCTCGAGCGATTCTTCCAGTTGTCCCATAAGTACCGCATATTATACCACACTTCACGCGCTCCGATCAGCGGGTTTCCCCCAACTTTTCGCAGAACACTCTGGATGAATCGCGGATCAGTCCGCCACGCTTACAATCTTGCCGCCGGACTGCGCGCTCTTGTGTGCAGCCGCGCAGAGGGCGAGGTTGTGGATCGCATCGGCGGCGGAGAGCCGCTTCTTCGCGAGAACGCTCTTTGCGTGCCCTTCGATTAGCGTCTGGTAGATGTTCTGTATCTTGCCCGGCTTCACCTCTGCGGTCTTCTTGCCGTCATCAAGCTCAAGACGGATGCGGATCGGCTCATCGGCGTAGCCGGAGAGCTGGAACATCGTGCCGTAGCCGCGCAGCGCGGCCTTGTCGCCATACACCTCGTAGCCAAGGTTGGTGAGGGTGCCTGCGAGGCCGCCGCGCATCTCGGAGAAGGCGGCGTTCACGCTGCCCTGCGTGCCGTCCTCGAAGAAGAACTTGATGTATGCGCCGTCCTCGGCCTTGATCTTCATCACCTTCGGATAGTACACTGCGGCGACCTTTTTGATCTTCTTGCCGAAAACGTACTCCGCCACGTAGAAGCAGTGGCTCGCCACATCGCCGATCGGGCCGCCCATCTCGGCGACCTTGCTGCACCGCCACGTCGCAGCCTCTGCGGGATCGTAGCCGTAGGCGAACTCCATGTGGAAGCAGCTGTCGTTCACCTTGCCAAGCTTGCCGCCCTGCACAGCCTTAGCCGCAGCCACGTTCCAGGCGTTGTTGACCATCATGTGGTCGACCGTGAGGGAGAGTCCCTTCTTCTTGGCGAGCGCCTCCATCTTCTTCGCGTCAGCGACTGACGTTGCCGCCGGCTTCTCGACTATTACATGCTTGCCGGCCTTGAGCGCGGCGAGCGCGAGCGCGGCGTGGGAGGCGTTGTTCGTGGCGATGTACACGCCGTCGACCGCCTTGTCGGCGAGAACTTCATCCAGCGACGCATACCACTTGAGGCCGAGCGCCTCCGCCGCAGCCTTGCGGGCGGGGTTGACGTCCGTCGCCCCTACGAGCTGCGCGGTTTTGAGCGGGCTGAACCGCTTCCTGTCGCATGCGTAGCCTTCCTTGGCGACGCGGTTCTCGGCGATGCCGCCGAAACCGACGAGCACATACTTGACTTTTGCCATGGCATTCTCTCCTTGATGTTGTTTGAACCGTTAAAAGGTGTTACGGCGGCGATTCACTCCTCCTCCACGCCGTATAGCCCGTCGAGCGCATCGCCCATCATCTCGACAGCCTCCTCCAGATGCTTTTCGCTCATCGAGAGCGTCGGGAGGAAACGCACCACGTTGCCATGCGCGGTCAGCGCGAGGATGCCCATGTCGCGGAACGCCTCGACGATCTCGCCCGGATCGCCATCGACCACCATGCCGACCATGCAGCCAAGCCCGCGCACGTCGAGAATCTTGTCGTACTTGTCGACGAATCCCTTCAGGCCCTCCCGGAGCAGCTCGCCCTTCTTCGCCGCCGCCTCAAGGAGATGCTCGTCTTCGATGATCTTTATCACGGCGAGCGCCGCAGCCGAAGCCAGCGGGTTGCCGCCAAACGTGGATGCGTGTGAGCCCGGCACGAACACGTCCGCAAACTTCGCGTTGGAGACGAGCACGCCCATCGGGATGCCGTCTGCAATCGACTTCGCAACGGTGAAGAGGTCTGGCTTCACGGAGTAGTTCTGCCATCCCCACCATTTGCCGGTGCGCCCCATGCCGCACTGCACCTCGTCGCAGATCATTATGAGGTTCTTCTCGTCGCAGAGCGCGCGCACGCCGGCCATGAACTCCTCCGTCGCCGGATTCACGCCGCCTTCGCCCTGAACAGCCTCAAGCATGATGGCGACCGTCTTGTCGGACACCGCGGCCTTGACGGACTCGATGTCGTTGAAGTCGGCGTAGTTGAATCCCACGGGAAGCGGCTCGTATCCCTCCTGGCACCACGCCTGGCCCGTCGCGGTTACGGTGGCGAGCGTACGGCCGTGGAAGGAGTTGCGCATCGTCACGATCTCGAAACGTCCGCCGTTCGCCGCGCCCCACCGGCGCGCCAGCTTGATCGCCGCCTCGTTCGCCTCGGCGCCGGAGTTGCAGAAGAACACCTTGCCGCCAAGATCGGAAATCTCGACGAGTTTCTTCGCCAGCAGCGCCTGCGGCTCGTTGATGAAGAGGTTGGAGCAGTGGCCGAGCTTCGCGACCTGCTCCTGCACCGCCGCCACCACGCCTTCCGTGCAGTGGCCAACGTTGTGCACGCCGATCCCGCTCGTCATGTCGTAGTACTGCTTGCCGTTCGCATCGTACACGCGCGACCCCTTCGCCTTCTCGATGACGACCGCTGGCCTGTAGGTCGGCATCAGATACTGCCCGTAGAGCTTCTTCACTTCTTCTGTGTTCATTCCGTTATCTCCGTTCCCACGCCTTCACGCGTGAATATTTCCAGCAACAGCGAATGCGGCATGCGGCCGTCGACGAGGTGAACCTTCTTCACCCCGGCTTCGATCGCGCGCTCGCAACCCTCGATCTTGGGGAGCATCCCCCCAGAAATTGTTCCGTCGGCCTTCAGCATGGCCACGTCCTCAAGGCGCAGCGTGGACATGAGGCTGGAGGGATCGGCGGGATCACGCAGCAGGCCTGGCACGTCCGACACGACGGCGAACTTGCGCACCCTCAGCTCCTTCGCCAGGAACGCGGCTGCGCTGTCGGCGTTTACGTTGTAGAGCTGCCCGTCCTCGCCGGTCGCCAGCGGCGTAACCACCGGCAGTATTCCGGCATCCAGCATCTCGTTGACGATGCGCAGATCCACGGCCACCGGCTCTCCCACGAACCCACGGTCGGGAGACTCTATCTTCTTCGCCGTGAACATCCAGTTGCCGTGCACGGGCCGCGCGTTCGCCTTCACGCTCTGCAGACGCTTCACGAGATCGGCGTTCACAACGTTGTTAAGCGTGCGGCGCACGATCTCCATCGACGGGGCGTCTGTCACACGGAGGCCGTCCACGAACTTTGGCGTAAGCCCGGACTCCTTGAGCGCCTTCGATATCGCCTTTCCGCCGCCGTGCACAAGCACCACCTTCATCCCGACCGCGTCCATAAAGGCGATGTCGGCAAGGAGCGAGTTCAGGTTCGATTCGTTCTCCATCACGCTACCGCCAACCTTCACCAGCACCGTCGATCCGCAGAAATCCTGTATGTACGGCAGCGCCTCCGCGAGAACCGCCGCCTTTTGCATCGCTGAATCCAACTTTTCCATATGGCCGTGAATTATACCACAAAGAGGGATGGATGTGTCACGCTACGGGCTGGGCGCCCTCGCCGGACTTGGCCTTCTCCCAAAGGGCGTCCATCTCGGCGAGAGTCATGTCCTTCAGGTTCTTGCCCTGCTCCCTTGCGCCCGCCTCCACGGCGCGGAACCTGCGCGCGAACTTCGCGGTCGTGCCCTCAAGCGCGGATTCCGCGTCCGCCTTGAGGTGGCGCGCGAGATTGGTGACGGCGAAGATGAGATCGCCCAGCTCTTCCTTCACGTGCGGATCGAGCGCCGTATCCCTGGACGCCGCAACCGCCTCGTCCAGCTCCCGAAGCTCCTCGCGTATCTTGTCGAGAGGACCTTTCGCGTCCTTCCAGTCGAACCCCACGCGAGCGGCCTTCTCCTGCGTGCGCTGCGCCTTCAGCAGAGCCGGAAGCGTGGACGGGACCCCGTCAAGAGCAGAGTGGCGCAGCTCCTTCTTGTGCTCCTGCTGCTTTATCTGCTCCCAGTTCTTTAGCACGGTCGCAGGATCTTTTGCAACAGCGTCGCCGAAAACGTGCGGATGGCGGCGGACGAGCTTGTCGGAGATGGCGTTCGCAACGTCATCGAACGAGAACGTGCCCTTCTCCTCGGCCATGACGCACTGGAACATGACCTGAAGCAGCACGTCGCCGAGCTCCTCGATGTGGTTGTCCTTGTCCTCCGGCCTGTCCATTGCCGCGAGAAGCTCGTACGTCTCCTCCAGCACACACGGCTTGAGCGTGTCGAGCGTCTGCACGCGGTCCCAAGGACAACCCGTCTCCGGATTCCGAAGACGGGTCATGATGTCGTGCAATCTCTCTATGCCAGTCATCAGGATACCTTCAGCATCCGCAGCAGGGCCTCGGCGGCCTTCTTGTCGAGCGTGTCCACCACCTCGTCGGCGCCACCGAAATCCTGCCAGGCCACATGGTCGTTCACCACTCCCATGGCGCTCATGCCGGCGACAAGCGCCGCCTTCACGCCGAACCCGGAGCCGGTGACCGCCGCGGTGAGCATCTCGTGCAGGCCGTTCGTGTGGCACGCGCGCTTCCAAGCATCCCACTTGCAGCTGCCGTACGTGCCGGACGGCTCGGCATAGCAGACAACCCTGGCGTCGCCGATCGCGGCGGCCAGAGCCGGTGCATTGCCGCGCGTGGCGACAACGACCTTCACGCCCTTGTCGAGCAGCGCCTTGACGAAGTTCTTGAACGTAGCGGATACGGCCGCAGGGGCCTTCTCCGCTACTGCGCTGTTGAACGCGGCGTGCAGCTCGCGCGCAAGCGCCGCAGCATCGCCCGAAACGCCTACCCGCCCGAAAAGCTCCGCTATCGCACCCTGGTAGTTGCCTCCTGCGAGGTGCATCGCCTCAAGCCGGGCGTCAAGGGTGACGCCACAGCTCTTGAGCAGTTTCTTCGCGGTGTCGAAGAGGATCGTCGCACCGTCGAGAACGGTGAAATCGAACTCTACGATCACCCCCTTGGTCAGTCTGGCCATAGCGCAAGCCTCCCGTTACTTCTTGTTCTTGACGGTACGCGTCTTGCGGACGCGCGGCTGGCCGATCTCGCGGAGCATCCTGCGGAAGCGGCTGTTGCGCACGTTGAACGGCTTCCCGCCCTTGATGCGGTCAAACTCGCACGCGCGAAGCGTGTTGGAGTTGTCCTCGTCCTTGCCGATCACGCCACCCACGCCCTTCAGCGCCGAATCCACCGCCAGCTCGCAGCACTTCTGGATTAGCTCGAGATCCTTCTTGCACGGCGCCGCCGAGCGGGCATAGTAGCCGCTCTTGAACACCTGCGTCTTCTCGGCACCGAGCATCTCACCGAAACGCTTCGCGAAATACTGGCCCACGTTGACCTTGTCCAGCCGAGGATGCCCGAACGCATCGACAGGCACCTCTTCGCCGCGCTTCTGCATATCCTTGATGATCTCCTTCACGCACGCACCCTCGGATACGAAGATGTTCACGTGGCCGAGACGGTCCATCACCTCTTTCAGGCGACGGCCTTCGGCCTCAAAGTTGACCTTGGACTCCGGCACGTACACGGCGTTGATGTCAAGGTTCTCCTTGGACCAGCCGAACGACGGCACCAGGTTCGCCTTCTTGGACTTGAACATGCGGCGGTAGTAGATGCCGGTGAAGGCGGTGAGCCAGCCGCAGTTGCGGCCCATGACCTCGTGGATTACGAGCGAACGGGGCGAGGCGCTATCTTCCTTGACCACGTTCCAGAAGTACTTCGCGCCCTCTTCGGCGGCGGTGTATGCGCCGAGCGACTGCTTGATCGGATACACGTCGTTGTCGACGGTCTTGGGCAGGCCGACAACCGTCAGGTTGTAGTTGTTCTTGGCCAGATATGCAGCCAGATCGGCAGCGGTTGTGTTGGTGTCGTCGCCGCCGATCGTGTGAAGCACGTCCACGCCGTCCTTGACGAGCTGGTCG
>CAMPAA010000190.1 GCA_946631345.1 uncultured Verrucomicrobiota bacterium | reverse complement strand
CTGAACGCGCGCCGTGCGCTTGGCTCCCTCATTGAGGGCGGCCGCGTACGGTAGGAAACCGTCAAAAAACCTTGACAAAAAAAAAACACTTATGATATAGTGCGCGCGTTTTCTTTTTTTTAAGGAGTTATTGTGCCATGAACAAGACGCATATTCTTCGTGTGGCGCTGCTTGCCGGGGCAAGCGCGGCTCTCGCATTCCGGGCTGACGCTACCGTTGTTGACGTAAGTCTTGACGGCTACGTGACGGATGGTCTCATCGCCAACTGGGACGGCGTGTTCAACAAGAACTCCTCCGTGTACCACGACAGTTCGGCAACGGTGTGGAAAGACCTTGTGTCTGGTCGCGTCGCGGAGTTCCATGCCGTGACCGACAGAACCGGCGGCATTGGGCACTGGGCGACGAACGGCTACTATTTCGCTGGAGCATCGTATGCTCAGCTGACCGAAGACTGGGCGTTTGGAAGCACGTTCACGGTGCAGGTCGTCTGCGACTACACGCTGGCGGACCAGGCGGATATCGCCTACCCCAACTACTTCGCCGCTCCAAGCGACTTCTGCATGTTCACCCAGAAGAACGCTACGACGGTGCAGTGGAAGACCGATCCGGCGGGCGAGAGCTCTCGCCCCAGATTCAGCGGCTGGAAGGGACAGTACCTCACGGCCATATGGGGCGCAGATACCATGTACCTCACGCAGACGGACAAGTACGCCAACGCCGTGACCCGCGCAGGCTCGCAGAATGTCGCCAAGGCCAAGTGGTGCTTCGGCGGGTCGGCAAATGGGCCAAAAGACCGTGTGTCGATCGGCACCATCCACGCCGTGCGCATATACAGCAGGCCGCTCAACGAGGACGAGCTGGCCGCGAACCGCGCGGTGGACGAGCGCCGCTTCCGCAACGGGAAGGTGGGCGTGGACGTTGTCGTGGCGCCGGATGCTCTGGGGCTTTGCGGCGATGTTCCGCCCGGCACGTATGGCGTGGCCGGCAGCCACATCTTCCGTGCGCCGTCCATCGTGGAGACCAACGGCACCACATATGCGCTCTCCGGCTACCGGCTTGAGAAGTGGGATGCCGAAGAAGGGGTCTGGACCAACGCAGTCACGTCGTTCTCCTCCATGTACCGGCACGTGCCGAACGGCGAGACGGTGCGGCTCACGTGGCTGTGGTCGGCGGAGGGCGGGCTTCAGCGCTACCAGGTGAGCGACTATGTGCAGGGCGGGCTCAAGGCGCAGTTCGACGGAATCTGCAACGCAGGGATCGGCACCGCCCATGCCGAGTCGCCCGAGAAGTGGATGGAGCTTGTGTCCGACGGAGCGATCGCGGCTTCCTTCTACGAAAACACGAACACCATGAGCTTGGGCGCATGGACTGCGACCGGCTATGCGTTCAACGGGCACGAGTACGCCCGCACGGATTCCGCGCTTCCCGCGCTCGGGATGGAGTGCACCGTGCAGGCGGTGCTCGACTGCGACACTTCGGCGCAGTCCGACATCCACTACCCGAACTACTTCTCCTACACCGCCGGCGACTTCGGTATGTTCACAGTCTATGGCGGCAGCTCCGTCACGTGGAAGATGGACACCATCACCGGCGCACCATGGATCATCGGCGACCAGACGGAAGTGGCGGTGCGGGCGTCGTTCGCCAGTTGGCAGGGCAAGTACCTGAACGGTGTGATCACGCCCACGTCAATCGGCGTGTTCCAGACCACTTCCACCAATGACGCCGTGTTTCAGTCGCGCGTCCTCTTCAGGGAGATGCAATCCGCCCCATGGCTGCTGGGAGGGGCGCTGTCCAGCTCAGACGACGGAGGAACGGCGGTGCGCGGCTGCCGCGCCAACTTTCAGGGCTTGAGGCTGTACAACCGAGTCCTCACGGATGGTGAGATGGCTCTCAACCGCGACATAGACGAGGTGCGTTTCCGCAACGCCAAGCCCGCCGCCAACGGCATAGAGGTGGCTACGGCGACGGCCGGGCTTGAGGGATTCGAGCCTTCAGGCACATACCGCCTGTACGGCACCTACCGGTTCTCGGCGCCGTCTAAGCTGAAGCTGGGCGGGAGGGTGTACAGGCCGCTTGGCTGCGCAGTGGCGACTTGGGACGACGCAAACAGCGAGTGGGGCGCCGCCGAATGGCATCCCGGCAGCGCCTGCACGCTTGAGGCGGACGGCACCGCGATGCGCCGCCTCACCTGGTCGTGGGCGGAGTGCGGATTCAAGATGATCGTAAGATGATCGCCGCCGCAGGTTTCCTGCGGGAGTTTTCAGGAGAAGGAAGGAATAACCGAAACATGAGAAGGTTGGCTTGTGCTGGAATGTTGGCGGCGCTTGCCGCGATGGCGGCGGATGGCGGCGCTGTGCGCAAAAAGGTGATAGCCTGCGGATGGGGGTTCAACAACGTAACTGTGGACGACTTCCTCTCCAACGCGGAGAAGTTCGACCAGATCGGAATCAACGGCGTGCTCGTGTGGATGCGAGGGAAGGACGGCAAGGGGCGTCCCGTCGGCATGCGCAACATCTACGGCGAGGACTGGGAGTACGGAATGTTCGCGCCGATGGTTCCGAAGCTCAGGCTGATGAAGGAGCACGCGGCGTTCCGCGACAACTTCCTGATAACGTTCCGGTCGCCGCCGGCGCGCATATCCTGGACCAACGATGCGGCGTGGGCGCGGCTTGCGTCGAACCTGCGCGTGGCGGCGTGCATAGCGCGCGACGGCGGATGCAGGGGCCTTCAGATGGACTGCGAGGACTACCACAGGGCGCAGCAGTTCGTATGGCGCTCCGGCGATCCGGCGTATGGCGAACTGCGGAACATCGCAAGGCGGCGCGGCGCGGAGCTGTTCCGCGAGGCGTTCCGCGAGTTTCCCGCGATGCGGGTGCTGTCGTTCTGGTTCCTCACGATGGGCACCGAACGCTACAGGGAGCAGGATGCCGCCGCAGGCGCGGCCGCGCGCAAGGACCTCTGGCCGGCGTTCGTGAACGGCATGCTCGACGTGATGCCGCCCGAAGCCAGGCTCATCGAAGGCAACGAGAACGCATACCACTACGACGCCGACCGCCGCGACTTCTACCGATCCTACCACCACGTCCGCCGCGCGCTCCTTCCGCTCGTTGAGCCGGAGAACCGCGAGCGGTATGCGCGCCAGATGCAGGTGGGCTTCGGAATGTACCTCGACATGTACGTGAATCCCACCAACTCCGTGTGGTACTTCCCCCCGAAAGACGGTTCGAGGCTCGAGACTTTCCGGCGGAACCTCGACCAGGCGCTGGAGGTGTGCGACGAGTACGTGTGGGCCTACGGGGAAAAGCTCCAGTTCATCGCGTGGCCGGATGGCTTCAAGGTGCATGGCGGAACGTCGCGGGAACGATGGGAGGATCGCCTGCCGGGCTTCTCGGAGGCGATCAAGTCGATAACGGATATCGACGGCTTCGCCGACAGGCGGCAGGCTGAACTTGAGGCGGCTGGGCTGTGGACGAACCTTGTGGCGAACGGCGATTGCGCCGTATGCACTCCAGGTGCGGTGCCGAAGCCGTTCGGGTTCTGGCAGCCAGGCGGCAACAAGGCCAACTACAAGGGGAACTACGGCTGCGACACGGCGTTCGGCGATGGCGACAGCACCTCGTTCTGCGCGGAGGGCGTGCCTGAAGGGTGCTTTTCGTACACGATGAAGGTCAAGCCCGGCGAACTGTACCGCGTGACGTGCGCCGCGTGCGGAGATGGCGCTTCGGTATCACTCGCGTGGAGGAACGCAAATGGCAGGTATCTGCTGGATACGCGCCCGCTGGCGTTCGGCAGTGCGGATGGGCGGTGGCGCCGTGTCAATGCCGCCGTGCGCATGCCGCTTGAGGCGCGTGCGATGCAGATTACGCTTGGCGTTCGCCTTGCGCCGGGCGAGAAGGCCTGGTTCGACAACGTCGGCGTGTTCCGTCTTTCGCGCTGACTTCTGGCGCACTCTCTGGCGGCAGTTTGTGCAGGGCAGGTAGAACAATGCGTTCTATCTGCTTTTTTCTTTAGATATAGCGGTCGATTGTACGAAAGTACCCGTTCGGAGACAGGCAACCCTCCGTTCGGAAGCAGGCAACCCCCCGTTTGGGAGGATGCAACCAATACTTGGTGGACTACAAACCAATACTTGGTTTGATGTGAATCAATACTTGGTTTTATATGAACCAATACTTGGTTTAGTGCAAACCAATACTTGGTTGATAGCAAACCAATACTTGGTTTTGTGGCTGTCAATACTTGGAAGGGTGCCCGGAATCGGCGGATTGGTGCATTCGCGCGGCCACGAAAGCGGGCGAGATCGGCCACGAAAGCGGGCGAGATCGGCCACGAAAGCGGGCGAGAGCAAAAACTTGGAATACAAAAACACTTGACAAAAAAAAAAACCACTATGATATATTGCTCACGTTTTCTTTTTAAGGAGGATTATGCACATGTTCAGCAAGCGTGTCTTTGGTGTGGTTTCCGCAGCAGTTGCGGCACTTCCGCTCATGGCGGCGGGTGAGCGCTTCTCATATGAAGAGAGCGCCATCATCGCAGAGGGCATCGTGTTCGGCACCGGAGCCGAGCTTGACGTTGCGGAGGGCGTGACGGCGACTGCCATCGGCACCCTGTCCATCGGCGAGAATGCGTCCGGCGACATCACGAAGACGGGCGGCGGCACGTTCGAGCTGGCGACGGCCATCCCGGACGGGGCGGCGAACGGCGACGGAGCGGAAGGCGGCAAGGCAAAGCTCACGGTGAACGCCGGCACGTTTGCGTTCAATGCCGACGACGGCGCGGCAAGCGTGTTCTCCGGCGGCGTCACGCTCGGCGGCACCGGCGCGCTCGCGGTGAAGGGCGGCACCATGCGGACGGCAGCCGCCGCGCTCGGGGGGCGGCCCGTGACGGTGACGGGCGGCACGTTCCTCTCCCAGACGATGACCGGCGCGGCGTCGGTGAACATCTCTGGCGGCACGTTCGGCAGCACCAACACGTTCACGGCGACCTCCTCGGCGGACGGCGCGTCGCGCATAGATGTGGCCGAAGACGGCACCCTTACGCTGCGCGGCTACACGGCCACGGCCGGCTCCGACGCGTCCATCCACGTGGACGGCGGCACTATACGCCCGATACAGTTCGGCGGGACCGCCGACTACAGCGGGCGCAAGTGGCAGAACGGCACCGTGTACGTAGGCGGGAAGGGGATGACGTTCGACATCTCCGACACGGTGAACTGGGGCATATGGTGGGAGCTTCCCGTCCGCAGCGAGCCGGGCGTGGAGGATGGCGGCATCGACATGGTCTCCTCGGAGAGCAAGACAACGCGGCTGTACACCAACGACATCCAGATCGATGGCGGGATACGCGTGGGGACCAACGTGCAGCTGATGCTCTGCGCCGACGGCGAGTACGCGACGGACTTCACGCTGCTCGGCGGCACCCTGCGCGCCGTGGGCAAGGTGACGCTCGACAGGCTCGTTTGCACGGCGGAGAACCAGACGCTGCGGATAGGCGTGAAGGACACCGAGAACACGATGGGATGCTACACGCTCAAGGAGTTCACGCCGCCGACCGGGCGGCTGACGATCGACTGGATGCGCGGCGACACCACGTCCAACCCGACGATCGCCAACCTGAGCGACACCTCATACGACGTGCTGAAGTTCCCCGCGAGCGTGGACTTCAGCGCGAAGCGCGTGTTCTTCAACCCGAACTCCGCGACCGTGGACTACCGCATCACCGAGCGCGAAGAGAACGGATGGCGCATCATATCCGTCACGATCGAGAAGGCTGGGACGACGGGCGGCGTCGATCCGCGCGAATCCAGCGACTGGCAGACCGGCACGGGCGAGTGGGAGATCGGCCCTTGGCTCTACTCCTACCAGGGCGCGACGATGACGACCGCCGCGCCGCTCCTGCTCACGCCCGCCAAGGCGCAGTCCGCCGGCATCTCCGTGCCGGACGGCGTTACGCTCACGCTCGCGGGCGGCATCTACGAGCGGCACGGCGGGTTCGCCAAGCTCGGCGGCGGCAATCTCGCCCTGACAGGCGACAAGGCGTACCAATTCGGGAGAGACTTCACGGCGGGGAAGATCACCGCGGCGGGGCCTAACGCGATGTTCGACGCGACCGGCGCGA
>CAMPAA010000189.1 GCA_946631345.1 uncultured Verrucomicrobiota bacterium | reverse complement strand
GAATGGTGGGCTATAGTGGATTCGAACCACTGACCTCTTCCATGTCAAGGAAGCGCTCTAACCAACTGAGCTAATAGCCCTAAAAGAAAAACAACGTGAAGTATATCAAAAGACGTCCGCCATGGCAACCACTCTTTCAACAAAAACCGCGACCGGGGGATGGCGTTTGCACGCGACCACGAACGCCGCTGAAACCATCATATTTCAAGGCTCATCTGATAGGAATTGAGCGACTCCGGCAAAGGCAGCTCCCAAATCCCCATCGACTTCAGCTGGGCGTTGGCCTTGAGCCAGTAGGCGTATGCCGCCTCCGCATCGCCGCCGGACAGCAGCTCGCGAAGCCGCCGCTCGGCGCGTTCACGGTAGGACGCCTCGAGCTTCTGGCGCTTCGCGAGCTCCGACAGATAGTCATCAACAGTTCCTCCGGCGGCGAGGTACGCCGCCATCTCACGCTTCATGCCGACGACAATGCGCTTGAGGTCAACCCATTCCGTGAAGTCGTTGCCCGCAATCCTCACAGGCTCGGCGAGACAGCGCCGCCACTCCTCTTCGTCCACCTGCGCGCCATTCGCATTGCGCTCTGCGGCATGGATTCGCCCCGGCTCGGCGTAGCGCGCAAGCACCGTCTCCGCCGCGAACGCGAACAGGTTTGTGGGTGCATGCATCAGCCGCGCCCTGTCCCCCGGTATCTGCTGACGCGGCAGAGGAGCGGCCACGGTGTACATGACGGGACCCTGCGGCGTCATCACGCGGTACGGCCCGCGCGCGGTGCGCGCCGCCCACCACCATGCCGCCGCCACGGAGAGGGCCGCCGCCAGGATGATGCCCACCACGGCGCGTCGTCTCACGCCACGATAGCCCTTTCCGGTCTCCCAACCCTTCGGCTCGACCTTTATCGCCCGGATTCCGCGCCCGCGCAGCTTAGCAAACGCCTCTTCGCGGTCGTTCGCCTCGATTTCGCCGCCGTGCCTGACGTTGTCGGGCGTCTTCCAGTAGTAGGTGAATGTCATCACTTCTTCGGCGGCGGGATCGTTATCGGGTTGGTCGGTCCGCGCTCCTTATCCGCCTTGACCTG
Source organism: uncultured Verrucomicrobiota bacterium (assembly GCA_946631345.1). GTDB lineage: Bacteria > Verrucomicrobiota > Kiritimatiellia > RFP12 > UBA1067 > UBA1731. The sequence continues at coordinate 5,079 of CAMPAA010000189.1, read as the reverse complement.
CTCGCAGATGGCCTTCTGGAATTCATTGGTCGGCGCGGGCGCCCAGCCCTCGATGCACGCCTGGCGGTAGGTCTTGATCTCTGCGGACTCCACGCCGATAGCCTTTAGGTTCGCCACGATCTTATCGAGTGGCTCTGGACAGAAGCACTCGGCGAACAGGTCGTCAAGGTCTCCAGGCGACGACACCGGTCGGAGCACGCATTTCGGCTCGTTGCTGTTCGCAGCTCCCAGCAGATGCGCAAACGAGCGCCACGTCTCGCGGATGGCGCGCTTCTGGAGACGTGCCGGATCGGGGCTGTCGCGCGTGATGGCCGCGAAGTTCACCACCGCCCAGCCGGTCTCGGGCGCGACAAGCATCGTATCCTCAAGCGAAGGGTCATCGGCGAAGAATATCACGGCGTTCGCTCCGAGCGCCTTCTTTCGCTGCGACACGTCCTTGAGCACGAACGCCCCTTCGCCCGGAACGACCTCAATGCGCACGCGCAGTATCTCGGAAAGCAGAGCTGTCTGCTTCTCGATCACGTCCTGCGGCACGCGCTTCTGCCCATTGACGTACACCACCTTGCCGAGCTGCGTGCCCGGGCGCATGACGAACCCGCCCGTGCGCATCATCATGTTGCGTTGCGCGAGCGCCTTGCGCTGGTCGCGCGTAAGGGTGGCCTTCTTGGGAGTTGCGCGGTTCGCCGCCGCCGGTGCGTTCGTCGCCGCCACCGTCCCGGCGAACAGCGCCGCAGCGCATGTGATGGTAGTTGCGAATGCCAGTAGTTTCATCGTCAGTTCCTTTCGTTTTTCGTGGAGAATGCCTTTTTTGCCGTTTCCTTTCCGCAGAGGAAGCGATAGTTTACGTAGCTTTCGTCCGGAGCCGAGGCCACCGCATCTGCGGGGATAAGGCCCAGAAGGTGGCGCGCGTAGCGCAGGTCCTTTGCATCCGGGAAACGCTCTTCGAGCCTTGCGAGCTCACGCAGACCCTCTGCGCGCGTGGTCGCGTCCGCCGTGAGGTTCATGGCATGGACCATCAGGTAGCCCATGGTCGAGCCGATGCCCCTTGCCTTGAGCCTGCGCTTTACGAGCATGGCGTTGTCCCATGCGGCGAAATCCTGATGCACCTTCTTCATGCCGTCCCTGTCGCCAAGCTCGAACAGCGTGAGGAAGTACGTGGGGTACACGCGGCCAGCGCGCGCCATGTTCAGCGTGCAGGCGCGCGCGAAACACTCCTTTGCGCGCGCCAGGTCGTGCCCGAACTCGAAGTGCCAGAGGCCGAGGTTTGCCCATGCGTCGTAATGGCCTTCGCCCTCTACCGCGATGCACCGCCCGAACAGCGTGAGGTCATCCTTCCAGAACCCCGCCTGACGCCAGGCGCACACGCCGAGGGCGAGCGCGAGCGCCGTGCAGGCCGGCATCTGCCAACGCCCCTTCGCCGAGAGAAGTGCGCCAGCAAGCATTATCGAGAACCCGACCGCAGGAATGTACGTGAACCGGTCCGCGAACGGCTCCACCCCAAACGCCTTTAACCCGAGGAACGGCACGACCGCAAGCGCATACCACATCAGCCCGGCGAGCAGCCAGTCGGCTACGCCTCCGGCCCCGGATTTCGCCCTGGAGCGCACCCCGCGTACCGCCAGCCATCCTGCCGCCGCGCACATGAGAATCCCCTGCAACCAGAAGCGCGGCATCTCCGGCCAGCGGTAGAGCGGAAGCGGCGCGAGGTCAAACGGCCACACCGTGTTCTTGACGTACATCCCGAACGCCGCAGCCGCGTTCAGGGCGCGCGCCCTTAACGGAAGATCCCCGAAGAGGAACGTAGCGCCGCCTTTCTCCTGCGCCCATCCGGCGAAGAGCGCCAGCGCGACGCTCATGCAGGCCGGAACCGCGTATTTGAGATACTTCCGCAATGCCCGGGCGCTGCGGACGTCCTCGACCGGCTCGATCTCGCGCAGAAGCAGCCAGTCCACCACGAACGCCAGAGGCGTGAACGCCATTGCGCTCGGCTTGCACATCGCCGAGAGCGCAAAGCACGCCACTCCGAACGCCCGGCGCCTCCCCACCCACAATGCGAGCGCAGCCAGCATCCACATCATGCTAAGCACATCCTTCCTGCTTGCCACCCAGCAAACGCTCTCGCACCTGAGCGGATGCACCGCCCACGCAAGCGCCGCCACAGCCGCCGCAGCATCCGCCGCTCCTGATGCGATGCCATCAAAGGCGGAGCGCGCAATCACCATCCTCAGCAGCAGCCACAGAAGAACGGCGTTCACGGCGTGTATGAGCACGCTGTGGGCGTGCATCAGGCGGTGAACCGCATCCCGATGCCGGTATGCCGCCTCGACCGAGTTCCCCTCCTCCGCCCTGTCCATGCTTCCGGCGAGCGCGAAATCCATCTTGTAGCTCAGCCATGTGAGCGGCATCCAGATGGCCTCCTTCACGTCCCACAGGCCGCCCGGTTCGGCGGCGTGCTGCACATAGTCGTAGTCGTCGCAGTTCACTATGCCGTAGCGCGCCGTGCGCGCGAACGGGAGCGCGGCGGCGATCAGCAGGGCCATTGGCACCGCAAGCCGCGTCACTTGCCCTCCGCTTTAGGCTGGTTGAGCAGCTTGCGGTACTTGGGGGCGACGTTTACGTGGGGCATGCCCTGCTCGTCGAAGTGCCTGTTTATGGCGTCGTACAGCTCGCGCGCCTCGTCCACGTTGCCCTTCTCCATTGCCTCGGATATCATCCTGCGCGCCTCGAACATCTTGCCCGCCTCGATGTTCTGCCGCTTCTGGAGTTCGCGCAGGTAGCTGTCGAACGTGCCGCCGTCCTTTATCCACTCCTTAAGCTCCTCCTTCATCTTCTGCACGCCCTCCTTCTGGCGGATCTCGTCGGGCGTGTCGTTCTCCGGATCGATCTCGATCTTCTCCACCAGCATCTGCGTGACCTGTTCGTTGGTGAAGTCGTCCGGCGGCGGCGGAACCGCCTCGGCGGGGTTGAGGAACATCGCCATGTACGCCTCGGCGGTGTGCCTGAACACGCGCTTCTGCGGGTGTTTCCGCTCCTCCTCCTGCCTGCGCTGCCAGGCCTTCAGCATCGCCACGCGCTTTCCGTCCCTGCCTACGCGCACCTCCTCGCCCCGCGCGTTCGTGTAGATGTTCACCCACGGCGTGTCTGGCGGAACTTCCTTCCTCGCGTCAGCCTTCGCGGCGGTCGCCTTTTTAACCTCAGGCTTCGCCTCTGGCGCATTCGATGGCGTCACCGTAGCCACCGGCGCTGACCGCTTCACTGGCTTTCCTTCCTCTTTCGGTTCCGGCGCATTCGGACGCGGCGCGAGGAATATGCATACCGCCGCCAGCGCAATCGCCAGCAATGCCGCAAACACTGCGACCCGCCGCCCGGCAGGGCGGCGTGTCCCCATCGCGCCGTTCCCGGTAGGGGCGATTTGACAAATCGCCCGCTGCACGCCGCCCTTCGCCTCCTCCACGCGCATGGGCGATATCCCCTGCGCCTTGAGCTTCGCGAAGCAGTCGGCGCGGTCTTTTGCCTCGATCTCCCCGGAGCGCTTCGCGCCCGTGGCGTCCCGGTGGATGTAGGTGAATCTCATCATTTGCGCTCCTTTCCCGTCATTCTCCGAACTTGGGCATCGGATCCATGCTTATGTACGGCAGGAGCGAATGGCGCTCGTCCGTCATGAGCGGCATGTCCTTGACCTTGGAGTAGTCCACGCGGCCATGCTTGCCAGGGATGAAGAAATCTGCCTTTTCCCGCGTAAGGAACGTCCAGTAGCTGCCAATGTTCCACTTGTCGGCCCAGCAGCCGAACCCCTGAAGGTGCAGGTTGAACTCCCTGGCTATCGCCTTCACCATCGGCGAGAGTGCGAGATGCCAGTTCGTGAGGTGGAAGCTCAGCGTGCCGCCCGGCGCGAGCCGGTCGAGATACAGCTCCACGGCCTCCTTCGTAGACATGTGCGGCGGGATTGAGTCTCCCGCGAATACGTCGATTATGATCACGTCCCACTTTGGCTCGTTCCTGGCGCGCTCCTTCTCCAGGGCGCGCCGCGCGTCGTCCACCACCACACGGCACTCCGCCGCCTTCGTGTCGCTCAGGTACCAGAAGAGGTTGGTGTCGGAAGCGAGCGCCGCCACCTGCGGGTTTATCTCGTAGAACCGGTACGTGTCGTTTGTGCGGGCATACGTGGCAAGGGTGGCGATTCCCATGCCTGCCACGGCCACTCGCATCGCCTCGCCGCTTGCGTACTTCGGGTGCTTCACGATGGATAGGCCGCCCGCATGGGCGCCGAAGCACATGGTCGCCTTGTCGCGGAACGCCGGCGCGACGGGCTGCATCCCGTGCTGGATGCCCGCATGCTCGAACATGTGCGCCGTGTAGTCACGCCCGCCCGTCACATGCATCTTCTGCGAAAGAACCCTCCCCGTGCCGTAGAAGTTCCGCACCTCGCGCACCACGCTGCCGTTGGCGATCCCCCCGAAGTGCCAGGCGAACGCCGCAAACGCCGCCAAGCCGCCCGCGACCCACCGCCAGTCGAGCGGTCCCGCCCCGAGCCGCGCGAACACATGGTGTATCTCAAGAACCGCAGGCAGGATGAGCAACGTGAGCGCCGCAGGGTACTCCACCACCGTGTTGAACAGCGCCGGGAACGCCAGGCTCGCCGCTGTGCCGCCCATCGCGCCGCCTAAGGATATGAAAAGGTAGTACCGCGTGAGCATCCCCGTCGGCGGCCTCAGCCGGTAGAGCCGCGCGTGTATCGTCCAGCCCCCGAAAAGTATCAGTGCCAGCCCCACGCCAAGCTCCACGAAGAACCCCGTGCCGGCGCTCTTCGTTACGTGCCACGCCCCGAACGCAGCAAGCCCTATCGACAGCGCTCCAGTCGCGGGCCCCACCTTCGCTCCCCGGTCGGTAAAGCCCAAAACCCAGCTTAGCAGGTAGAGAGCGAGCATCGCAGCCCACATGAGCGGAAGCGGAGTCACGTCGTTGCACAGATGCGCCGACACGCCGTTCAGGAGAAAGCACGACAGCGCGCTCAGCCCAAGCCACTGGTAGGCCGCGTTGGTATTGCGCGTTGCCCCCAACGTACCAGCGTTGGTAGGG
>CAMPAA010000188.1 GCA_946631345.1 uncultured Verrucomicrobiota bacterium | reverse complement strand
TGTACTGGCGGCAGATGCGCAACGGCATGTGGATACGCTCCGCGCTCATCGCCACCACGTTCGGGCTCGAAAGCGCAATCCAGAACTGCGGATACTGACGAAGCGGTGTAGGTTTTCTGCTCATAATTTTCTGCTCATAAATAAAAATAGCGCTTGCTTTTGCGTCTGGGTTATGGTACATTCTCTCACCAAGCGAAAAAAGGAGTTTTTCTCTATGACCATGAAAACCTGTAAAATGGCAGTCCGCGCAAGCGCAATCCTTGCGGCGGTGGCGCTGTCTGGAGGGGCTTTTGCGGCTGGTTCCACAAGCGATTCCTATTCGTTTGAGGGCAAGGATGCCGGCACGGCGCTCGATGACGCCGCGCTCACTGGCCTTAGCGGCAACGGTACGATCGTTGCGGACGCCTTCACCTATTCGGGTGACATGGGCAAGCCGATTTCTGGTGAGAGCGCCAACGTTCTTGAGGTTGCCGGTACCGTCACTTACACAAACGCGACGGAGTTCACCAACGCCTCCAAGTCGTCGCAGGTTGATTTCATGTTCAAGGTCGAGCCTACCGATGAGCTGGAGGCGCCGAGCGGGAGCGATGTGCAGGTGGCCATGGCCGTCGGCGAGGCGAACGCCGGTGGCGAGACTGCCGACGTCAAGCTTTGGTGCGCTGTGGATGGCACGGCGCAGTGGATAAGCCTCAAGGCGGCCGCAACCGGATCCTGGGTGCGCGCGACACTGGTGCTCGACTACGCAGCGAAGCGCTGCCGCGTGGCGCTGGACGGCGATCCGGTCAAGGTCGCAGGTTCGGCCACAAACGCCTGGTACTCGTTCGTAGGCGGAACGGCGGCGGCGGATCACGTGAAGTCGATCACGATGGTCGGCTCCACGCGCGTGGACGATCTGGTGATTACGCACACTGCCGTCGACAGCTATGCGGCGCAGGGCGCTGGCGCGACTGTCCCCGCCGGAAGCTCGGGCGTGGCGGTCGACTACGCCTACATGAACCGCTACGGCGTGACCAAGAATCAGGTATCCGCCGATGCGACGGTTGGCGGCGGCATGAAGGTGTCGGAGAAGTTCGTCGCAGGCCTTGATCCGAACTCCGGCACTAAGTTTGCGCTGCGCACGATGACGCCCGTCTCCTCCACGAGCGCGACGGTGACGTTCCCGGGCAACAACGACAGCGGCTACACGGTGACAGTGACTGACGCCTCTGGCGCCACGATCGGCACACAGGTCGAGGTGACCTCCGCAAACGACACGGCAGCGAAGACCGACGCCGGTGAGAAGATCAAGTCCGCCACGGTGACGCTTGATCCGTCAAAGCTAAACTATATCAAGGTAAAAGCCACCAAATGAGGCGGAGAGGGGAAATGACGATGAAGAAGATTGCTCTTTTCTGTGCGGCGGCGGCGATGGCCGCAGGTGCGTTCGCCGGTGACGGATACAAGTTCAAGTTTTCGTCTTCCGGCGACACGTATGCTGACGGCACGCCCGTTCAGGACGGCGAGGTTTACGCGCTGGTTTGGACGAAGACGGGGGTGTTCGCAGGGTTCAATGCGGATGGCACTCTCGCCGACCCCGAAGGCAGCGACCTGATGTGTATGTCGTTCGCGAGCGGCGGCGGGTGCCCCACGACTGTATTCATCGCGGACGAGCGACACGAAGGCGGCTTCTACCAGATGTTCCTGCTCGATACGCGCGCCTACTCCGCCGATGGCGTGGCCGGTGCCCCGGCTGGTGTCGGCGCAGGGAACGTCCTCACCTCGGTGAAGGGGTATTCGGCGGTCGTGTCGGCGAAGTTCACGGCGACGACGGCCAACCTCGCAGGAGTTGCGTCCACGACGGTCGACGGTAGCGTCGGCGCCGAGCTTCCTGCGGATGTGCCGGTGCCGGTCATAACCAAGGTCGAGGTCGCCGGCGGCAAGGTGCTGGTGACGGTCGGGAACATCGTGCCCTACGTGCAGTACACCGTTTCCGGCGGCAAGACGCCGAAGGCGGAGGATCAGCGCGACATGGCTACCGTCCTCAGCCGCGAGGCCGGGACGCTGACGCTCGCCGTGTCCGATCCCGGCGAGAACCGGTTCTTCAAGGTCGTCAACAAGTAAGGAGAGGTACCCAACATGAATCTTCGCGCACTTGCTTTCGCGGCGGCGGCCACCACGGCGGTTGCGACATATGCAACAACGGATGTCAATGGTGCCAACACGTTCGCGTTTCTGCCGGTCAACAGCTCCGCATCCAGCACGATCATCGCGGTTCCGTTCAGCGGCTGCGGCGAATCCCAGCAGAGGATATACGTCACGAACCTCGTGATGACGGCCAACCTGAGCGTTGGCGACACGCTTCTCCACAAGAACGGCTCCGGTTGGGAGGCGTGGGAGATATACAGCGACGGCGGCACGATGCGCTGGCGCGGTGTGACGGTCGCCACGGCGAACGGCACCGCAGTATCCGCACCCGCCTCGGAAGTGGCCATCAACTGCGGCGACGCCTGCTGGCTGAACAGATCCTCCACCGGCACGCCTTTCTTCCTGTACGGGCAGAAGAACGACACCAAGGCTCCTGTCACGGTCGCCGCCGGCACGGGTTCGAAGCCGACCTACACGATTGTCGGGTGCCCCTACGAGGCCGGTGACTTTGACGTGACGACAATCGTCGGCGCCGAAGGCGGCGACACGGTGATCCTGATGACAAACAACGATATCGGCAAGGTCGAGTACCGGTACAGCGGCACGGCCTGGCAGAAGTTGAAGAAGGTCGCCGGAGAGACCGTCACGCTTCCGCCGTTCCTCGGCGGCGGCACGGAAACGTCCCCAAAGACTGTTTGGGTCGATCTTGAAGCGACCGATGTGAAGACTGTCCCTGCGGGATGCGGCTTCATGTATGGCCGCCTGGCGAATTCCACCCTCACGCTCACATGGGGCAACTGACCGGTTTCCGGCAAGGAAGGAATGATAGCATGAGCAGAAATCTACTTGCGATGGCGATGGCTGGGCTGTTCGGGCTCTCGGCCACGGCGGACGTGCTTTACTGGCAGGTCAACAACACGGAGGCGGACGCCAACTCGAAGAGTCCGTATTCGTATGCGATGCTCAAGGCGTCCACCTCCGCCGACACGAGCGGCACGCAGTACTATGTGCAGGATAACCAGACGGCCTCCGGCGAATCGATGGGTACGATCATCGGCCGCAGTTCATTCGACAACGGAGGGTATGTCGCCGGCGTGATGGATGCCGCCAAGATATTTTCCGTAGAGGGGAACAATGCATACGGCGCATCGGGTGCGAGCCTTTCCTCGCTCTACTTCTTCCTGGAGCTGTACGACAGCGCCGGCAACTGGGTTGGGCAGACAACCCCCGCGCAGGCTTACGAGTCGCTGGTGAACAGCGGCACGATCGTGAGCGGGTTCAACTCTAACTTTACGGGTGTGAACAGCGCTCTGGGCAGCAGCGCCGCCTATACCAACGTGCCGGAGCCGACGAGCGGACTGCTTATGTTGGTTGGCATCGGAGTCCTGGCTCTCCGCCGCCGGAGAGGGTAGGCGGAGACATCTGGGTGGATGAAACGCAACAGCTACTATGACGAGGACGACGAGGATCAGGCCCAGAACCTGAACCCCTATGCGGCGGTTCAGCAGCCGGTCGTCCTGCCGGATAGCCTCGGTCGCGGCGATTTTATTCTTGCGTCGCTTCTGGCGGTGGCGGCGTTCGCGTTTGCGATGGTGTTCGCTCTGCCAGGGCTGTATCCATCTGCCTGGAACGACCTTGCCATCGCCGCAGGCCTTCGTCCTGCCGACACGATATTCCCCGGCCTTTGGCGTCTCATGGGGCGGGCGGTGTACTGCTGCTGCGGGGTGTCCGTCGCCAACGTGGTGATGTCGGTGCTGGGCAAGGTGTTCCTGGCGGCGGATGCGTTCCTGATGTACTACGTGCTGCGGGGGATGCTTGCGGTGCTGGTGCGTCTCAGGAAGGAGAACGTAATCTGGTCCCGCAAGCTTGCGCGGCTGGTGTCGGCGATCGGCGTGGTGTCGTTTGTGTGCGCTGATCCAGTTTGGCGCGTGTCGCAGACGTTCGAGCCTACGTCGTCAATCCTTTTCCTCACGATCCTGTCGGCCTACCTTCTCACGCGCTTTTTGAGGTCTGGGCATCTGCCGGCGGCGTACTTTGCCATGCTCGTGCTGGGGCTTCTATGCACGGAGACGCCGTTCGGGTTCTTCCTGCTGGCCGGCTTCTGGGGTTCTTACTTCATCCTGCTGGCGAAAGGGCACCTCCAGTACATGGTGCTCCTGCATCCGTTCGTGAGCCAGATATCCAAGTGGTATCTCACGTTCCTCTGGGCCTTCGGCATGATAGCCGGCGTGACGGCGAATGTGCTGGGCTACATTGGCATGGACGGCATGGCCGCGAACGGCCTTGCGGTTGGCGACATCGCGACTAACTACCTTATGCACATGTGGCACACGTTCACGGCCGCTGCCTCCGCAGGCGGCTGGATTCTCGGTTCGGGCGTGGTGATGCTGCCGCTCCTGCTCACGTTCGTGATGATCCGCAACGCAACCGACGAGGAGTACTTCCTGCCATACCGCACCGGAGTAATCTTCTTTTTCTCCGGTCTGCTGGCCTATTCGCAGCTCGCCTCTCTCTCGCCGCTATGGTTCTGGACGTGGATCAAGTATCCGGTGATGGTTGGAAGCGCGTACCTGCAGTGCATGTTCTCAATGACGAGTGCGGCGACGCTGGTGGGCGCGCTTGCGGTGGTGGCGGTGGACGCCTACTGCCGAAACCACCGCCGCCTCGCTATGCAGTACAACCCTGAGGCGGCGTCCGACCACGACGCAATCGACGAGCTCGGCAGCGCGCGGTTCACGAGCCGCCTCCGCAAGCTGGGGCTTATGCTGGTGCCGACCTTGCTGGTGGCGGGGCTCGTGCCTGGCAGAATCCAGCCGAGAACCCGCGAGATGCTCTCGATAATGAAGGACTACATCGCCGAGACCGTGCGCGAGTGCGAGGGCGTGAAATGGCTTTTCACCGACGGCTCGTACGACTGCGCCGTGGAGCTCGAGGCGGCGGCGCGGGGGCAGGACATCCACTGCATGTCGATGATCGGATCGAACGGGCCGCGCGACACGTTCATAAGGCAGGGGGCGCTTCTCGACTCCGAGGACAGGCTTTCTGCGACCGTCGGTGCTCCGAACATCCTGCGCACATGGCAGCGAGACAAGAAGGAGCGCTTCCGCTTCTGCGGCCTGCAGCTGGGCTTTGAGCTGTGGAAGCGGACGGGCGACGAGGTGCCGCCGTGCTCTGGCGTGGTGTCCCGCCCTGACGGCGTGCCGCCGGAGAAGATCGAGGAGGGCGTGAAGGAAGGCCACCGCCTCGCGGAGCGCGTGCTGGCGTTTTATGCGTCGGGCGGGCTTTCCCAGTTTGCGGGGCCGCTTGTGAACGACCTTTTCCTGTTCATGCAGTGGCGCATTGCGCGGCTGGCGCGCATAAGGGCCGAGCGCCTCGACCGCGCAGGGAAGACGGCGCAGTCGCTTGAGGAGATGAAGATATCGGACGTGCTCGACAACAAGAACGAGTCCCTGAAGCGCATCTTAGAGGGCATGGCGCGCCTGAAGGAGCTCACGATGCGCCAGATGACGCCGCGCGAAGGTCTACAGTTTGCGCTCGTCAGGGCCGACTTCAACCTTGCGCGCAAGTATGCCGAGCCGATCCTCGACGCCAGCCCGGACGATCCCAACGCAAACTTCGGCATGGGCATGAGCTATTTCGTCCAAGAGCAGTACGCCCGCGCGGAGGAGTATCTCACGCGCTGCCTAAAGCGGAACGGCAAGGAGCCGGCGGTGTGGAACAACATCGCGGTGCTTCAGATGCGCACCGGCCGGCTGCAGGAGGCCATGAAAAACGCCAAGAAGGCCCTATTTCTCGTGCCCGACTCCGCCGAGGTGAAGGATACCGTAAAGCAGATTGAGCAGGCTATCGCGGCGGAAAAGACGAACAATGTCGAAAAGGCAAAAGGCGCTGCCACGAAAAAGGAAAAACAAAACGCTGACTTCACAAAGTAAATGCGACTAATTAATTGTGTGACTGGATGGCACATGTTCGCATTTAGTTGCTCTTATGATGACCTCTTGCACCGTCCGGATATTCAGTTTTGTACGCTGCGAAGCCGTTTCAGGGCAAAGATCCCCCCAAAAAAAAATCCGCCAGATTCGTACCCGGGCGGCGCTCTGGCGTAGGCGGTGTCGTTGTATAGACAAGGGACATAGGTAACACATGGACAAGGGACATAGGTAACAC
>CAMPAA010000187.1 GCA_946631345.1 uncultured Verrucomicrobiota bacterium | reverse complement strand
CTCACGTCACTTCACCACGAAGTTGACCATGCGCTTCGGCACTGCAATCACCTTGACGACCGTCTTGCCCTCAAGGAACTTCGAGACGTCCGGACACTTCTCGGCCGCCGCGCGCATTGCGTCTGGCGTAGCCGCGACCGGTACTCTGATGCGCCCACGGAGCTTGCCCATCACCTGAACTGGAATCTCCACCTCATCCTCGACAAGCGCCGCCGGGTCGTAGGTCGGCCAGGCCTCGTAGGCGATAGAATCCGCATGGCCAAGGAACTGCCACAGCTCTTCGCCAAGATGCGGCGCAAACGGCGCAAGGCAGAGAACGAACTTCTCAAGGAATTCCCTGGGCAGCGGCTCCGCGCTGCCGGAAGCGCCTCGCTTGGCGAAGCCCTCCGCCTCGTTGATGAACACCATCATCGCGGCAATCGCCGTATTGAACGCAAGCGCCTCCAGATCGTCGCCGACCTTCTTCACCATCGTGCTGAGAGCCTTCGCCTCAGCCGCCGTCAGTGGACGATCCGACACAGGCGTCTCGGTCACAAGGCGATTGGCGCGTTTCAGGAAGCGGAACACGCCCTCCACCCCTTTCGTGGACCACGGCTTCACCGCCTGAAGAGGACCCATGAACATCTCGTAGAGGCGGAGCGAATCGGCGCCGTAGTCGCGCACTACATCGTCCGGGTTGACAACGTTCTTGAGCGACTTGGACATCTTGGCGGGGAACTCGGTCAGCACCTCCATTTCGCCGCCATCCTCCGCACCGTACGGTTTGCCGTCCTTCCACGTAACCTGATCGGTGGGAATAAGCACGCCGCGCGAAGTCTTGAAAGCGGTTCCGAGAATCATCCCCTGGTTGACGAGACGCTGGAACGGCTCCTTTGTAGGCACCAGTCCAAGATCGAACAGCACCTTATGCCAGAAACGCGCATATAGCAGATGAAGCACGGCATGTTCCGCACCGCCGACATACAGATCGACAGGGAGCCACTTCTTCAGCAGTTCGGGATCGGCAAACGCCTTGTCGTTATGAGGGTCGATGTAGCGCAGGTAATACCAGCACGACCCTGCCCACTGCGGCATGGTGTTCGTCTCGCGCCGTCCCTTCCGCCCTGTTGCAGGGTCTATCACGTTCACCCATTCCTCGGCCTTTGCAAGCGGGGGTTCTCCTGTCCCTGTCGGCTTGTAGTCCTGTAGTTCAGGCAGAGTAAGAGGAAGATCGCCTTCATCTACGAGAGACTGCGTACCATCCTCCCAGTGTATCACGGGGAATGGCTCGCCCCAGTAGCGCTGCCTCGAAAACAGCCAGTCGCGCAGCTTGTACTGAGTCTTTGCGCGCCCAACGCCCTTCTCCTCCAGCCACGCGATCATCTTGCACTGGGCATCCTTCACCGAAAGTCCGGTGATGAAGCCGGATGAGACCATCACGCCATCGGCGATATCGGTATAGGCCGCGTCGCCGGTGTACGGAACGGGATCAGGCGAAGCCGCCTTCGCAGCATCGGAACCGGCGGCGGCAACGACTTGGACGATGGGGAGGTCGAAAACCTTCGCAAAATCGAAATCGCGCTCGTCGTGGGCCGGCACGGCCATGATGGCACCGGTGCCGTACGAGGCGAGCACATAGTCGGATATGAATACCGGGATGCTTGCGCCGTTCACTGGATTTACGCCCAATACGCCGTCCAGCCGCACACCCGTCTTATCCTTGTTCAGCTCGGTGCGCTCAAGGTCGCTTTTCGCCGCCGCCTTGCGCTGATAGGCGCGCACCGCATCCGCGTTCCGGATAACGTCGTCATCCAGCCACTTCGCAACCAGCGCGTGCTCCGGCGACAGAACCATGTACGTCGCCCCGAAGAGCGTGTCGCATCTGGTCGTGAACACCGTGACCTTTTCGCCTTCTGTTGCCTTGCCTTCCACCTGCACACCGAAATCCACCAACGCGCCCGTTGATTTCCCAATCCAGTTGCGCTGCATCTCCTTGATGCTCTCAGGCCAGTCCAATCCGTCAAGGTCTGCAAGAAGGCGCTCCGCATACGCAGTTATCTTCAGCATCCATTGGCGCATCGGACGGCGTTCGACGGGGTGGTTGCCGCGCTCGGAGCGGCCATCTATGACCTCCTCGTTGGCGAGCACCGTTCCAAGCGCAGGGCACCAGTTCACCGGCACCTCCGCAACGTACGCCAGGCCTTTCTTGTAGAGCTGCTCGAAGATCCACTGCGTCCAACGATAGTACTTGGGGTCGGTCGTGTTAACCTCGCGATCCCAGTCGTAGGAGAATCCCAGCATCCGGATCTGTTCACGGAAGCGGTTAACGTTCTTCTCCGTGGTGATGGCCGGATGAGTGCCGGTCTCCACCGCGTACTGTTCGGCGGGAAGGCCAAACGCATCCCATCCCATCGGATGCAGGACGTTGAACCCCTTCATACGCTTGTAGCGACAGAGGATGTCAGTAGCTGTATAGCCTTCCGGATGGCCTACATGAAGCCCTGCACCAGAAGGATACGGGAACATGTCAAGGCAGTAGAACTTCTGCTTGCTGTCGTCATGGACGTTGCACGCGAACGTCTTGTTCTTCAGCCAATAGGCCTGCCATTTCTTCTCGATGGCGGAAAAATTGTAATCCATTGTCCTTTTCTTCTTTCAGCGCCCCGATCACTCGTTCTGATTGAGCATGGCGTTTTCGTCGTTAAGCTGGTAAACGGTGACCGGCGGGCGGTTCGTCTCATCGTCGTCGATTCGCCAACCATAGTAGATCTGGCTTCCTGGATGCTTGTACCATTCATAGGAATAGCCGGGGGAGCCCTTCGTGAACGGATCCTTCACCTCTACCACGCGCGTGAAGCCGTTTGTGAAGCTGTCCTTGCCGAGCGTAAACCAGCGGAGCGGACGGTAAATGTCGGAGTACCCAGGAATCTGGATTGCGCCCGTGACCTTGAACGTCACGGAAGTCCAGCTGTTTGCGTCCGTCTTCTCGTTGTAGCCATAGCTGGTCGAACCTGGCTCAAGACCTTGGAGCATGTTCGGCGGATACGCTTCGTTGTCCCAGGTGTTTGTTATCATCATCGTGACCGCAACCTGGATGTTTGTGACAAGGCCTCCTGCCACGATGTTGTAGTTGGTGGATGGGATGGCGCCGGAGCCCATTCCTCCCTTGAACACCCATTTCGGCGTTGAGGGCTGCGGAGTACGGTCATCCCAGACTGGCGGAATGTCGAGCCAGTACATCTCCTTGAGGCTTAGGATATATGGCTCGGCGGCTCCCCTTCTCGTTGCGGGATTGTCATTCAAGTCCCAAGCGGGCGCCAGATGTATTGGCTTTTCATCGAAGTTCTGCAACCAGTCGATCACTGCCGGGTAGTATGGATCGTCGGGAGAAATGCCGCCCTGATCGGCACCCGGGATGTTAGACGAATTGCGCGTGGAGGCGGTGATCTCGAACTTGCGGGAATTCGAGTCGGACACCTTTAGGTTGCTCAGGTCAAGCGTCCACACGCCACGCTGCCCCGAAGCCTCCGCAACTGCGCCGCCCGCCTTGCCATATTCGTTGGTTATCACCGAATCGAGCTCGAACCACTTCTTCACCACGTACACGATGCTCGTGGAGAACGCTCCGGTCTCGGGATCCTGCGGCACGATGAGAACGGCCGACGTGTTTGTCACGTTGCCCTGCACCATCTCAATCGTGTTTAGGCTCGCGGCATCGATGTTGGCGTAAATCCACAGGTTTGTGCCACCAGGCGGGTCGAAGTAGTCGGGATCGATGAACTGCGGAGTGCCGTCGGCCATCAAGTTCACTTTGCCTGGCGTCTGGCGCATCGTGTTCGTCCAGCATGAAGCGCTTTCGCCATGGTTGGTGTATACGCCGAGCGATCCGCTGTAGGCATCGGCTCCGGCATAGACCCAGTCGCTGTCTGGGAACTTGCTCTTGAGTCTGCCAAGAAAGTTTGTACCCTCATACTGATAGCGGGCACGGCTCGTAGACGTATTCGTGCACATGAAAACCACCTCATGCTCGATGATCCCCGTCGGGCGGCGGAGACGCAGCGAGTATGGATTGGATACGTCCTCTATTCCGCCCTCAAACGCAGTAGCCTTCCAAGTGCCGTCATTGAGACCCGGATAGGAGTTGGCCGCCTTCGTGCGCGGCGACTGCACGGCGATGAACGCATAGGAGTTCGTGGCGTCAGCCGACTTGAAACCCACTATTTCCTGGCCGAAGTTGGCCAACGAGTAGATGTTGTAGTTTTCATCGTTGTTCTTGATGTACGACAGCGTCCACCCCTTCATGTCAAAGCCCTGCGGTACGGCGACCTCGAGGAACTGGTGGTCGTAGTCGGACAAATCCCCGTCGAACATGTTTATCTCGTTGAACCACGCCCGCTTCGGGGAGATCGTATCGAGCACCGTGTAGGCGGAGAACGCGCCGGCGTTCAGCTTGTTCGGGTCGTCGATGCCGCGGTACCAGCCAGGAAGCGTCCAATCGGTCGCGGACAGCTCGTGCGGATCCTGCTCTATGGCGTTCTTGTTCTTGTACTCGGCCCAGAGATGGAACTGCACTATCTGGTAGCCGTTCTCGCCGGCCAGCTGCGGCGGGATGAACGCCGACGCGTCCGTCGGGGCGCTGCGGTATACCAGATTGCCGGTCGACCAGTCTGCCGCCCTGGCCAGCTCCACGCCATTGACGACTCCTGGCAGATCCTTCCAGTTCTCGTAGCCCCACGGGCTCTCGCCCGCATACCATGCCATGTACACCTTGATGGAATTGACATCCAGCTCATCCTCCATGCCGGCCGGTATCAGTTGCGCCTGGACTCCGAATGTCTCGCCCAGGAGCGGCTGCGCATCGGGGCTGGAGATACTGTCGGCCGGGATGGAGTTGCCCTCATCGTCGCTCATCTTCATGCGGAACGGATAGGCGTTCACGAACGCAACCTTGGGCGACATCGGCTGCGTGACCGTAACCTCGTCGATCAGCACGCGCTGAACCGGCGTTGGATTTGCGGTGCCGTGGTCGCCGAACGGCTGGGCCGGGGTAGTCTCCTCGGAGTGGTTGCGGCCCTCCGCCGCGCCGAACGCCGTGAGCCGGAGAGCCTGGTAGTGCGAGCGGGAGGTCGGGATGCGCCACATGTACGGCGTGAATATCGTGGTGGCGGCGGTGACCTCGATGTTTGTGAGCACGTCCCACTTCGCGTCATCCTCCTCGCCCGGATCGGCGCAGGCGGAGATCGTGACCCATCCGCTCTGGGTGAGGTTCGTCTCGAGCACGCGAGCCTTGAACGACACCGCGCCGATGCTGTTCGTGAAGCGCGGGGTCTGGATGAACGGGTCGTGCTTCGAGTACTCCGACGTGGTCGGGTCGTCGGCGAAGAGCGGGTCGTCGGCGCCGGTTGCGCTTACGCCGGAGAAGTTGAGGCCGCAGCTTCTTCCGGGGCCGAGCGTGACGGGATCGTAGAGCGAACTCCATTCAAGCTTGTATGTCGGCATGATGTTCCAGCCCCACCAGCTGCGGTCGTCCAGCTCCGGCTCGTCGAGCACTTTCATGCCGGTGATCAGCACGGTGCCGTACATGGAGTCGAGGTTGTTCGTGGAGCCCTGCCGCGCGGCGGCGACCACATTCTGGTCAACCAGCACGCGCGCGATGCCGCTGATTGGCGCACGCAGACCGACGAGGATGTTCGTGGAGCCCTCGTCGCGCAGCGCGTCGGACATGTCCGAGAACCGTATCGGGTCGCACACGTCCGTCCAGCCGGAGGAAAGACTTGTCGTGCGGCTACGCACCGTCGTCTCGTCAACGCCGTTCGTCGAGACCTGCACGTGCAGCACGGCGTTGGAGTTCGCCCACTTCCAGGAGAAGGAGAGCAGCGATATGCCGTTCAGGAACGGCGTACGCACCGACATCGGCTCCGACGCGTCGCCGCGCATCGGCTGAAGCATGACGAAACGGTCCTTTACCTGCACGTGCATGACCACGAGACCGCCGCCGCCCTTGCCGCCGCCGAGGATCCAGTTGGCGTTCGCGTTGCTGCCGCTCGTCACGGGATTGTTGAACGAGCCGCCGCCGCCGCCACCGCCGAACGGCGCATCCTCGCCCATGCCCTGCTGGTAGTTTGTGTTGTATGAGCCTGCCGTGTATAGGCCGCCGGCCCCGCCGCCCTTGCCGGCCGTGCCAGGCATGTACGCGCCCGTGCCGAACGCATTCACCGATGCCGTCGTGGTGTTGATGCCGCTGCCGCCGCCGCCGCCGCCGCCGATCCACGCATCCTGGCTGCCGAGCAGGTCGCCGAGCGCCGCATAGTTTTTGCCCTCAATAAGCTTGCAGATGC
>CAMPAA010000186.1 GCA_946631345.1 uncultured Verrucomicrobiota bacterium | reverse complement strand
TCGCCTATCGGCTTGAGCGTCTCGGCGTCGAACTTGCCGAAGTAGTTGCCGCGAAACGGCTTCGCGGGATCGCGCGCCGGGCCAAGCCCCACGTACAGCACGCCGTCGATGCAGGTGATGCCATCTGCTGGCCGCTCGAACTCGGTGGTGCCGACCTTCTTCAGGTTCTCGTCCCACACGTCGATGCGCCCGCGCTTCGGCACGTCTTTTGGGATGCATACCGCCGTGTAGAGCCTGCCGTTCCAGAAGCAGATGTCGCCCTGGTGCTTGTCGGCGGAGACGTGCATGATCATGCGCCCGTACCAGTCGAACTTGTACAGGCCGTCGTGGAGCGTCGCGTAGATCGCGTTGGACGTCACGCAGAAGCCCTGCACGTGCCCGCTGCCCTTCGCGAGAGCGCCCGGGCGCGTGAGGATCGGCTCCCAGTTCGGCGGAACCGGGAAATCCGCCTGCACAGACAAACAGGCCGCCGCCACCAAGAAAAGGACCGCGACCGCGCCGGCCACCTTACCATTCATCATGACTCTCTCCACTTCACTGTATGCTTACCGCAATGCCTATCGGGGTGAACTCCACTTCCGCCGCCGCAGGCTCGCCCACGACCCTCTCGTTGAAGATGGTGTACACGGGCCTGACGGAATATGTGCGGACGTGCGGCAGCTTGTTGGTCCACGCGATGGTGAGCGAATCGGAGACCTCACCTTCGATGCGGACGCCATCCACATACCACTCGTACGACTGCGCACCGGCGGCGAAGCAGGTGAGCGTCGCGCTGTTGGAGCCTGTCTTGTGCGTGAGCTTCGCCGGCTTCGGGGCGATCTGGAACGCCTGACCCTTCAGCGTCGCCCCGCTCACCTTGCCGCCCGCGACCGGCAAGAAGGTGTCGCCCTCCAGGTCGTAAAGCCCGGCCTGTCCATCGCGCACGCACGGCACGTAGTTGCACTTTGGCTTGCCGGCCTCGGATATCTTGAAGCTGTATAGCCGCATCGACGCCGCGCTCGAGAGTCCGCTCCAGTTGCCGCCGATCCAGAGATTCGTTACGCACGTCGTCGCAGAGCGCGTGTAGTTGTAGCCGTCCTGAGCAAATGTCTTGTTGTAGAGCGTTGTGTCGCCGCGCACGACCTTGATAAGACCGTTGTAGCTGTCGAGCGTCAGCGTCTGCCGGTGGTTGCTGATTCCGATGGTCGTTGCCTTCGCATGGAATGTGCCATTGTCGTTGTCGCACATGGAATACGAAAGTTTTGCGGTATAGTCACTCTCTGAACCACCATAGTACACGCGCGCCCACATGCCCTTCTTAGTCGTTCCGTCCCGCTGCTCGAAGAGAAACTGCTGCCCGTTGTGCTTCGTGTTCCAGAGCTGGTAGTCGATCTCGATGCAGGTGTCCTTGGTGACGACATAACCGGTGTTGACGCAGTTGCCGTTCACGCCCGTGAACTCAAGGTACGCTTCGCCTTCGCGATCTGCGCACTGGATGTCGCCGCCGACGTCAAAGACGATGTTCGTCTTAGCTCCGTCGCTGAAGGTGTCTTTGTAGTAGAGGCGCGTCCGGGAAAAGAGCGTGTCGGACGCATCGAAGCTGTTCTTGAGGCCGCCGACGCCGTTTTCGACGAACGGCACGTAGTCCTTCACGAGCGTGCCGGATTCGTAGATCTTCAGGCCGTATATCTTCATCGGAGAATAATAGCCCTGCCCGGCAAAGGCGGCCCCGATCTTCAGCGTGCGGTTCGGATAGTTGCAGTCTGGTCTGAAAACGTTTGCCGCGGAGACGCGGCCCGTGAAATTGGTGTAACCTGCCGTGACGAGCGCCACGCTGTTGCTGTCCAGCGACACGGTGCGCCGTATGCCATGCGCCGTGGACACGGGGCATGCGCTGATGGTGGCGAAGCTTGACGAGCCGATGCGATACTGCATCGTACCGTCCGTTGTGGCGGCAAACGCAGTGGCCTGAGACTTGGATTTGTCCGAGTTGTAGGCCTGCGCGGATATGAGGTAGGTGATTTCGCCCGATGCCCACGGAAGGCTGGCGTTGAAGTTCGTGAGCATCGCGTAGTCCAGCTCAATGCGCGTCGTGTGCGTTATGTTGTATCCCGTGTCAAGGAAGATGTTGTTTTCGTATCCGGCCAGATGGGCCGAATCATTCGGCGCAAGCCTGTTCCTGGGCGACCAGATGTACGGATCGTCCTTCTCCGTCAGGATGTCGCCACCATACGCGAGCGGATGCGAGAGCAGGTCTTCGCACGTGTGGAAGAGTCCGCTGTGCGTTTCCTTCAGCCCGGCGACGCCGCCCTTTACGCAGGGGACGAAGTTCTTGACCTCAACGCCACCCTCGTAGATCTTCACGCCGTACGCCTTCATCTTCGCCGGCGCGTAGAACGTCGAACCCGACACCTCTGCGTAGATTCCGCCCTTCGCCCGGTTCTCCGCGAAGAGGGCGAGCGGGTAGGTGGAGGTGCCGTCCGGGAAGGAATCGAAATTCCCATAGTCAAGCAGCGCACCGTCCTTGTCGAGAATCTGGAACTGCCTCGTCGTCGCGGCGAAGTCGATAACAGCCGTTTGCCTCTCAAGGCCCGCCGGATAGCTGGTGGTGCCGTTCGACCCCTTCTCCGTACCCGCCGACGTAGAAGTCGTCAGCGAAAACTTGTCAATCCCGGACGTGTTCGTGCCGATGTAGAGGCGGCAGCGGGGATTGGAAGCATCACCTACAGATCCCATCATACGAACCTTGCCGACCTCCGTCATCTGGAAATCGAGCGCGATCTTCGTGTTCGGCCCGACGAAGTGCCCGAGGTTGATGTACTGCGTGCCATCCGATTCGATGTAGCCATCCTCACCGAACGCGGGCGAGGCGAGCATGAGCGCTGATGCAGCGCACGCAAGAAGTGCATTGATTTCCTTTTTCATCTTAATCCGCTCCTTTGTTGCCTTACGGGGAAATAAGGTACCATACCGGCCTGTTTATCGCAATTGCATATTTGAATGCCAAACTTGCATATCTCATCCTGGCTACGACGGGGCGGCCGGCCCAGCCTGTCCGGCCCCTTCATCGCCATGAACTTCACTGTCATTTTCGTTTTTCCTTTCGTTTTGTCTGTTTTCGTTTCGGGAGGGACGCGCTTGTCGCGTCCGCCCTGCGCACCCGGTCGGGAGGGACGCGCTTGTCGCGTCCACCCTGCGCACCCGCGCAGGGAAACCCTTCGCTCCGTTGGGGAAGGTCAAACCCTCCGTTGGGGAAGACCCCGCCCCCCGTAAGGGAAATCGCCCCCACGGGTAGCGTGACCTTTGCCCCAAAGGTCACCTGACCCTTTGCGCACCCGAAAGGCGCGCAGGAGACCCCTTTTCGCGGCGATTTGAGGGGGTGCGGCTTGGAGTGGGCGGGACGCAGTTTTTTGCGTCCGTTTTTCCGGTCGCGGCGAACGCCAACCTCACCCTTACCCTTACGCGGGGCTTCGCACGCGCGCGCGTCCTTACCCTTATCCTCACCCTTACCCTTACCGTTAGGGTTAGGGTAAGGTTTCTTTTTCTCTATAGGGGGGTGTGGGGGGGAATGTCTCTTTTTCTTTTGCGTCCTTTCGCCCGAAGGTAGCGTGACCTTCCTCCCATCCGACCAACATGGTCATGCCTATCACTGCGCAAGCCGCAAAAAGGCTACGGACAATCCATCCAGCGAGACGGCAACAGTGTGCGAATCCTTCAGCGAACACCCCTTCGCGCCCTGGAGCGTGGCCAGTTCCTTGAAGTCGCCGTCAACGCCTATCTCTCCCACGATGGCCTTTCGCGTGTTGTTGACGGCGGCGAGATACACATCGCCTTGATACCGCCACGCGCGCACGCTAAGTTCTTCTGTCGCACCGGTCACCCTGGGCGGTTCTTCGTCGGAGAGGAACACCGGCATGTACGGCTTCACGCTCGCCGCCGCCGCGCAGATATCCGCCCAGCGATCAACCATGAACCTTCCGTTCCTGTAGAGCAACCGATACGCGAAGTACACGATGCCGTTCGCGCCGTTCGCAACGCACTGCCAGGTCATGTTCACCATCTCCTCGCGCGTGGGGAAGCGCCGCCCCTTCTGCCCGTAGTCCTCCCATGCGAACGCCTGCGGAACCTGCCACATCGGCTTCAATCCCATCACTTCCTCGTTCGTCGTGCGCGTCCACATAGCAACGTTGCCGATGGATGAATGCGGAACCGGATACGGATCAGTGCCGATTACGTCAAATGAGCTGTAGTACCCTCTCACATCTCCATACTGGTACAGCACCGTCCATGTGGGATGGCCTGGATCCGCTCTCTCAAGCCTCCTCTGCCGCTCCGTAAGCTGCGCTATGCGCGCGAGCGGAATTTCATCGTTGCAGTACCACGCCAGAACCGCCGGGTGGTCCTTGAATTCGCCCACCACCCTCTCGGCATAGGCGTGGGCGTCCTCGTCGGTGACCACTCCCTTGGGACGGTATTCCTTCTTCACCCACGACCAGCTGGTGTGGATGGGGTATATCACCTCTATGCCCGATGCGCGGCACCTGTCTAATGAGGCCCTGTCAGGCGCGACGTACGGCATGATGCAGTTGAACGGGCCACTGAGGAAATTCAGGAACTGATCGTTTCGGTCCGTGACTTCGCTAATGTAGATGCCGAGCGGGAAAAACGGTTTCCCGTCCACGATCGCGCGCCGCTTCGCGTCGAACCATACGCGCCGCTTCGGAAGCTCGTTCACGCGCGTGAAATCTACCGTCCCGCCGCCGATCCTTGCGCCGTCGGACGAAACGATCTCGCACGATACAGGATGGGTTCCCTTGGCGAGGTACGCCGCATCGATCTCGAGAATGGCGGCGGCGTCCGTCAGCTGCTTAGGCCGCACGCGCCTTTCCGTGCCACCCGCATCGAGGTAGGCGAACGTCACCCGCGCCCCCAGATGGCTCTTCAGGTTCACCGCCGCATGGAAACGCACCTTGCCGGCGCTGGCGAGGTTCCGGTAGGCTGAAGAATACAGCCCGCCGAACACGGGTCGCTCCAGAGGCCTCACCGAGATGTCGTCGAACCACGCCTTGCCCAACCCGCCCTTCTGAACCAGGAACGCGATGCGCACGCTCTTCGCCTCGGCTGGTATCGGCGGCGTTGTGGCTTCCACCTTCATCCAATCATGGGTTCCGGCTGTGCCTGCCCCGGCGTAGGAACCGCTCAGCCATTTGCCGTCCGCATCAAACCACTCTATGCACAGCCCGGCGTTCTTCGTGAGCCGCTCCGCTTTCATCCATATGGAGAACTCGTACCTCTTGCCGGCCTCAAACGGAACAGCCTGGCTGGGATATGCGTAGAACTCCCTGTCGCCGACATTCTCGAACGCCACGCCACGCGTGCCGTTCATGCCGACGCGGTCTTCGAAGCGGTAGTGTGCCGGAGCCGACCAGCCTGCGGTCTTTCCTCTCTCCACCTCCTCAAAAGACCCGTTCGTCAACAGCTCGGCGGCGGCACTGCACAGCGCGCCACTAAATGCCGCCAATGCGGCACCTGCCACTCTCATAGCCGACATGGAAATCCCCTCAGTCCTCAACGGCAAGCATCACACGCATGCCATAGGTTCTGTTTGGAGTCGTCCACATGCCACCGCCACCCCTGAGCGCACTGCGGATTCCAACAGCGGTATCTGAGAAACGACCGCTGCGCAACACCTTGTTCTGGGAAGTGCTTGACGGCCCTGTGGGGTCAACGACGACCGTTTCGGGCGTCCACCCGCTACCGAATGACGCGATGTACGCATCTCCATCCGAATAGAAGTCAGAACACCATTCAAACGCATTGCCGTGCATGTCATAGAGGCCAAACGCATTCGGTGCCATTTTCCCCACCGGCTGAATGGAGCCTGAGCTTGTGGCGCTGTATATTGCCACCTTGTTTGCCCACACGTCGGAGTTTGACCATAGCGCGGTCGGCTCTATGTTGTGCCCGCAGTTCAGCGCGGTATCGGTTCCCGCGCGGCAGGCGAACTCCCACTGCGCTTCCGTAGGCACGTCGAAACCGCTGCACCCCGTTTTCGCGCGGAGCTTTCCCACGAAGCCGAGCGCCGTTGTATAGCCTGTGTACCCGCCATACATGAGATAGGTCTCCGGCAGCACGTCGGCATCGTCGCGGGCCTTGTCTTCATCTACGGCTGTATTGTTCCCGGTGAGCAGGTAATACTGCTTCTGCGTGACCTCGAACACGCCAATGTAGTAGTCGCGCGTGAGGCGCACGAGGTGGTTGGTCTCCCTGGTGCGATACTCTGGCTTCCCCTTGTAAAACGTTTCCGATTCCGGCGACCCCATGGTCCACACGCCATAGCTCGCCGCAGGAACCTTGCGCATCACGAGATGCGTGGTCTTGTACTTCACGTTGTTCGTCACGCCC
>CAMPAA010000185.1 GCA_946631345.1 uncultured Verrucomicrobiota bacterium | reverse complement strand
CTATAGATGAAAGTTTCGTGTCGCCGGACGCCTGTATTCCGTAGATACACTCCTCGACGAACTTCTTCGACGGTTTCGAGAAATGGGTAAACACTTTACCCATGAAATGGGCGAGCTGGGCTTTCGTCTTCGATGCGATTTTGGTATCATTCACGGCGCGGCAACCTCCTTGTCCTGTTTGTTATCTGCAAGTCGGTATTCTACCGAAAACGGCGGGCGGTTGCCGCGCTTTTTCTGCTTGCCAATCCAGACCAGCCAAAAAATGGGTAAACTCCAGTTAAGGTCTCTTATCTGCAATCTGGGTTTGTGGTATAATAAGGCGCATGAAAACGAACAAGATCATCCTTGCGGGCGCATTCGCCCTCTGTGCATCGTCAGCGTTCGCCGCCATACGCGCGGTGACGCCAACCGCCTGGAACGGCGATCCCAACTGCTGGCAGATGAAGCGCCATGCCGAGAAGATGGCGACTGTAACGAATGGCGGCGCGCGCGTCGTGTTCATCGGCGATTCGATCACCCACGGCTGGGAAACGGCCGGCAAGGTGCAGTGGGCGAAGTACTTCACGTCCGGCAAGTACAAGGCGCTCAACCTCGGCACGAGCGCCGACCGCACCGAGCACGTGCTCTGGCGGCTCACCGCTGGCGGCGAACTCGACGGCTACGAGGCGAAGTGCATCCTGCTCATGATCGGCACGAACAACACCGGCCACTTCCCGTTCGCAGAGGAGCCGCCGGTCGATACGGTGCTGGGCATCCGCGAGATACTCAAGGTCATAGCGGAGAAGCAGCCCAAGGCCCGCACAATCCTCACCTCCATCTTCCCGCGCGGCGCAACCGGTTCGCACCCGCACCGCGTGCGCAACGACATCGTCAACAAGGAGATATCCAAGTTCGCGGACGGCAAGCGCGTGATCTGGTGCGACTTCTCGGACAAGTTCCTCGACACCGAAGGGCGGTTGAGCCGCGAGCTCTTCCCCGACCTGCTCCACCCGAACGGGCGCGGCTACGAGATCTGGGCCAGCGCAGTGATGCCGCTCATCGACACCGTGCTGAACGCCTCGCCCGACCAGCCCATCCCGTCCGTATGGCCGTCCTCGCCCCGCGGATACATCTATGCCGAGCCAATGGCGGCGCAGCCCGTCTCGCACTTCCCGAAGGGCAACTGGTGGGATACGCGCTGTCTCGAGAAGCGCAACGAGATCGTGGATAACGGCAAGGTGGAGTATGACGTGGTCATGGTCGGCGACTCGATCACGCACCGCTGGGAGCGCGAAGGCGGAGAAGGGCGCGAGCTCTTCGCCGAGCTGAAGAAGACCTACCGCATCCTGAACCTCGGCTACGGCGGCGACTGCACGCAGCACGTGATCTGGCGCATGGACAACGGCGAGCTGGAGGGCTACACGGCAAAGCTCTTCACCCTGATGATCGGCACTAACAACAGCCACCACGACAGGAGCGCCAGCCCGGCGGACATCGCCGCCGGCATAAAGCGCATAATCGACACCATCCGCGCCAAGCACCCGGAGTCGAAGATCGTGCTCATGCCGATCTTCCCATGCAGGAAGACGGCGAACGACCCGATACGCGTGAAGAACGAGCAGGTGAACGCCCTCATAAAGCCGTTCGCCGACGGCAGCACGGTGCGCTGGCTCGACTTCAACAAGAACTTCTTCAACGCCGAGGGGCAGCTCACGAAGGATGTGATGAACGACCTGCTCCACCCGAACGCGAAGGGCTACCGCATCTGGGCCGACGCAATCCTCCCCGTGTTCAGGGATGTCTGCGGCAAGTAGAGTAAGCGCAAAGGCGAACGTCGCCTGCGGAGTCGGCGCCGTGGTTTCGGCGCTGCTCCTGTGGGCGGCGTTTCCTCCGCACAGCGAGACGCTCGCAATTCTCGTAGCGCTCGTGCCGATGCTGTCGATGGCGAGGCTGTCGTCGCCCGGACGGTCTGCGCTGTTCCATTTCCTGTTCGGCATCGTGTTCTGGGTGCTCACCCTTTCGTGGATGCCGGCGATAATCAAGAACAACGGCCCTTGGCCGCTTGTCCTGCTGGGGTGGTTTGCGCTCGCTGCGGCCTGCGCAGGGTATTTCGCCCTGTTCGGCTGGCTGGCGTCGCGGATGTGGCGGTGGCGCGGTGCGCACCGGGCCGTTCCTGCCGTGGCCTGCCTGTTCGGAGAAGCTGCGCTCTGGTGGATCGTCGAATGGCTTCGCGCGACGCTGTTCACCGGCTTCGCCTGGAATTCGCTCGGCACGGCGTTCGCGGCGATGCCGTCTTTCGCGACTCCGGCGCGCTTCGGCGGCGTGCATCTCGTCTCGGCGCTGGCGGTGCTTCTGAACGGCGTGTTCGCCACCCTGTTCCTGCGCGTGTTCGCGCCGGTGTTCGGGCTTGGCGATGATGCTGGCGGCGTTTCACGGCTCGTCGGCAGGCTGTCCCAGATCGCCGAGACCGGGCTTCCGCTCGCTGCGATACTTGCATGCCTGTGCGTGGGCAACCATCTTGTGCGCGGCGATGCGGGCGAGCGGGGCGCTCGCCCCTGCCATCTACGCGTGGCTCTCGTCCAGCGGAACGCCCCGTGCTGTTTCAGGCCGGGCCGCCGCGAGAACGCATACGAGGCGTTCGGGAAGCTGCTCGACGCCGTCTCGGCGGCGAAGCCTGACCTTGCGGTGCTGGCGGAGTCGGCTATGGCGGAGTTCGGCTCCGTGCGCTCGTTCCGCGCGCAGGATGTCGCGCGCGGGTTCCTGGCGCGCTCCGGCGCGAAGTTTCTGATGGCCGGCGGCGACGACGTGGTCTCCAACCTCACCTACAACGCCGTCGCGCTCTATGCCGCAGGCGCTGACTCCGGGCCGCTTGCCGCCTACCACAAGCAGCACCTCGTGCCGTTCGGAGAATACATACCTTTCGACAAGTGGATCACGCCGCTGCAGAGGCTCTCGCCAGTTGGGGTGTCGCTGCATCCTGGCGAACCGGCGCTCATCGAGCTGCGCGTGGGCGACCGCATCGTGAAGGCAGCGCCGCTCATCTGCTACGAGGATACCGATCCGCGCCTCGCGGCGCAGGCCAAGCGCATGGGGGCGGACCTTATAGTGGTCGTCACCAACGACAGCTGGTTCTCCGGCAGCGCCGAGGCCGAGGCCCACGCCGCGCATGCCGTCCTGCGCGCCATCGAGACCGGGCTTCCGGTCGTGCGCGTGGGCAACTCCGGCGTGACGGGCGTGATCAGGCCTGACGGCTCCGCCAACTGGCTCTCCGACGCCTCCGGCAGGCCGCTCGTGGATTCGCCGGGAGTGATGATCGATACCGTCGCCATCCCGTGAACGGCCCGGTTCGCCACCGCGCGCCCACGTCTAGCATCTGTGGTATAATACGCGGCATGAAAGCCATCAAATTCAACCTCGCCATGGCGGGGTACACCTACAACAAGTTCACGCTCGACCAGACGCTCAAGGATCTGGAGCGCTTCGACGTCCATTATCTGTGCGTGAAGAACTTCCACCTGCCGTTCGGCGCGACACCTGCGCAGATGGCGGAGTTCAGGCAGAAGTGCGCCGACCACGGCGTAACCCCGTACGGCGTTGGGCCGATCTACATGACAACGCCCGAAGAGGCAAAGAAGTACTTCGACTACGCTGCGGCGCTTGGCGTGGGAGTGCTTGTGGGCGTGCCCGGCGAGAAGCGCGAGGTGAACGGCAAGATGACGCAGGCGTCGAGCCGCCGGATGTGCGAGGTGTGCGCTGACCTCGCCGCCAAGTACAGGATTAAGTTCGCCATCCACAACCACGGGGCGAACCCGAAGACCGGCAACCCCGACCTGTACCCCACCGTGGTCAGCACCTACGAGTACATCAAGGATCTCAACGAGTACATGGGCTTCTGCATGGACATCGCCTACACGTATGCCGACGGGTTTGACGTGGCGGAGGTGATCCGCACCTACCACCGCCGGATATTCGACGGCCACATCCGCAACATCGACCCCGGCAACAACGGCTCGGCGGGGGTGGCAGGCCCGAACGGCGTGATCTCCTACCGGCGCATCTTCGAGGCTCTGCGCGACGTGGGCTACGCCGGGTGCCTCGGCCTTGAGCTGGCGAACGCGTTCTGGAAGGGCGGCGATCCGCTGTGGGTACCCGAGTCGCTCGGCTACTTCCGCGCGATGGTCGATTCGCTGAAGGGCTGACCGGGATTGGACGGTTCAAGATGCGCGCGGAGTGGATCGACCTTCAGATAAACGGCTACGGCGGCGTTGACTTCAACGCTCCGGGCCTCACCGTGGAGCAGGTCGTGGCCGTCACAGAACGGCTCGACCAGGATGGCACCGTGGGCTATCTGCCGACGATCGTGACGGGCGATCCGGAGACGGCGGTTTCAACCCTGCACACGCTGGTGGCAGCGCGCAGGAGAAGCGCGCGCTGCGAACGCAACATACTCGGCGTGCATCTTGAAGGGCCGTTCATCTCAGGCGAGCCTGGCGCGGTGGGGGCGCACCCGATTGAATGGGTGGCGAAGCCGTCTATGGAGCTGTTCGGCAGGTTCCAGGATGCCGGAGAGGGGCTGGTGCGCCTCGTGACCGTGGCGGCGGAGGTGCCTGGGATGCCGGAGTTCGTGCAGGCGCTCACCGCGCAGGGTGTGACGGTGTCGCTCGGCCACCAGATGGCGGCGACTCCCGCCGAGTTGGAGCCATGCATCGCGGCGGGCGCGAAGGCGTTCACGCATCTCGGCAACGGTCTGCCGAACATGATTCCCCGCCACGACAACGTGATCTTCACCGCGCTCGCCGACGACCGCATGACCGTGATGTTCATCCCGGACGGCCACCATCTGCCGGACACGATGCTCAAGGTGTACACGCGCGCCGTGCCGCTGAAGCGTCTTGTGGCGGTCTCCGATGCGCAGTATCCGGCGGGAATGCCGCCGGGCGAGTACGACGTGTGCGGATCCAAGGCGCGGCTTGAGCCGGACGGGCTCCTGTGGAACCCGGCGCGCAAGTGCCTCGTGGGGGCGACCACGCCAATGGCGGCGATGATGGAGCTTCTGCAGCGGCGCATCGGCCTTACGCGCGACGAGTGCCTGGCCATCGGGCGAGACAATCCGCTTGCGCTGATCGGCGGCGGCGCCTGACGCTGATCGGCCTGTCGGCAGAATGTCGTTTCCCTTAACATTCCATTAACACGCCTGTGCTATATTACGCGGCGTTTAAGGGAACTAAAGGAAAGGAACGACAAAACATGAAAGACAAGAAGAAGCTGACAGTAGCGGCGGTTGGGGCCGTGCTTGCGATGGCGGTGGTCTGCGCCCAGGTGGTGGCGGCCAAGCCTAAAGCCAAGGACATGACCTCCAAGACCGCCGAATCCTCGGTGACCACAAACGACAACGGAAGCGTGTCGCGCCTGTTCACCGAGTCGACGGTGACGACCAACGGCAACATGGTTACCGAACGCCGCCGCGAAACGCGCACCAACACGGACATGGACGGCAACGTACTCGAAACCAGCACGAGCGAATACGCCCAGAGCTACCCGGTGGGTGACTCCGGCGTGGTGCCGCTCTCCGGGCAGGTGAACGGCGACGACCAGAACATGCGGGAGAAGGGCAACGCAGATTCGTTCATGGGGCTGAAGTTCGGCGACAAGTTCACATCCACCAATTTCGTGGAGGATGCGGACGCGCCTGACTTCCTTCGCGCAGAGTTCAAGCCGAAGAAGCCGCTCGACGGGTTCGACGACTACTACGTGTACGTCACGCCCAAGACGCACAAGATCGCAAGGGTGTACGCCTGCGCGAAGGATGCGGTGGACGCCGGCGCCAACTGGCGCAGGCACTACCTCGTGGAGGCCCTTGAGAAGCGCTACGGCACGTGGGCGCGGCTCTGCAGCTGGTGGAAGCCGTGGTACCAGTTCGAGGTTGGCCCGTACCGCCATGTGAGGGCGTGCCTCACGGAAGCGTCGCAGAGCTACGGCACGATACTCGTTGCGTGGGACGACGCAGTGGGGTCGCAGGCGGTGCAGGAGCGCGAGGAGCTTCGCGAGGCGGCGCGCAAGACTGCCGCTGAGAAGCGCGGCCAGCGCGTGAGCGCGGCGGCGGAGGCGTTCTGACCGATAGCCATGTGTTTTCAATACGCCCCTGCTTCGGTCAAACGAAGAGGAGGAACAACACCCGTCGCAGGGAGAGGCGGCACCGTGGTCGGTGCCGCCTCTTTTTTGCTCCGCCCACGGGCGGACGGATTTTTGCCCATGCCCTGACATCCGTTTGCCCACGGGCAAACCAATCTCAGGCGTGACGCGCATGGCGTGGGCAGCGCATCCAAACGGCAAAACTGACAAAACCTGGAGTTTGCCCATTTTTTGAGGGCGGGAATATGAGGCGGCGGCATTCCGGCCTTGGGGCAAATCCGTTCCGCCGTCTGCCAAAGAGC
>CAMPAA010000184.1 GCA_946631345.1 uncultured Verrucomicrobiota bacterium | reverse complement strand
ACCAGTCAGCCAGCCCTTCCTCGAATGAACACAGGCAGGCAGCGCCCGTTCCCATCTGGCAAGGCGCGGACTCCAGCCGCGCCTCCGCCGCAAGCAACGCTACTGCGCAGACAAACACCTTCATGCTTTTCAATCTTTAGCGAATGACAATCGTCGTGCCGACCTTGATTTCCTCACCATCCGGCCCGACCGCGCTGAAGAACGTGTTGTTGTATGGTGCCGTGACGGACTGCGCAGGATAGGGCTTGTTCTCGACGAAATCCCACAGCACGGCTAGCCCGTTCTTAAGTCGCACTGGCTTGAAGTCGCGCACAAGCCGCATGCCGCTTCCGTCTGCGTTGCCCTGATACAACTTCAGCCAATAGAGCCGCCCCGCGCTCCTATAGTCCACTGCACCGTCATGATTCATACCAAAGACATAGAGAGTAAGTTCGGTGTCGATTGTATCCACCGACGTCGCGTTGATCAGCTGAACGCCATTCACGGAAATGGTCTGCGAACCGCTCGCTAGCGACGAGTGAACCTCGTAATCAGTGTTCTGGGCACAGGTTCCGAAAGTATAATAGCCGCCATAGCCGTAGAGGAATTCAGACCAGTAGGTGTGCCACAGATAGAAACGAGAACCCCCTTTGCGGGTGTCCAGAAAGGCACCATCGTCAGATTGGTAGGTCCTCATCTTGAGGCTGGCAGCCGTGCCGGACTTGCCGATAATGCCCGTATCGACAAAAATCGTTCCGTCAGACTCCACATACTCAACGTATTGGGCGGGCTTCTCGTCGCCTGTCAAAATAATTGGACCGGTCCGCGAAACGGGAATGTCCGGCGAAGGACGATACACGCACTTCGTTACCATGTCGTAGAGCATCCCCTTGTTTTCGTAGATGCACGGCTTGAAGTCGCGCACGAGATTACCGTCCTGCCAGATTTTCAGTCCATAGCACCGAGCGGCAGAGCGATACCGCCAGTAGCTTGAAGAGAAAAGATGGAGCGTGTCGCCGGTATCGACAGTGCCGGTTATATTTGTACTCAGGACTTGCGCTCCGTTCCATTCAATTGTCTGTGATCCGTTCTCAAGAGTCACGTCAAAAGAACATTTGGCGCCGATGGTCGGTGCGATTTTGGCCCCTCCGCTTTTCATTTCGAGATAACCGCCTGTTCCGTACCCTGCTTCTAAATACCTGTCATACGAATGGACCATTGAGAACTTGCCACCGGTTTCGGATGAAAGCGAGGCGAGATAGGCTCGCCGATCCCTATAGAATACGGCTAAGGACGTCTCGAGATACCTATCCATTTCCTGATAGTAATCGCGCAGGTTTGCAGGGGATCCATCACTCCTTGGTCCCATCCACGCCATTTCTCCCGCCGCCCGCGTACCACTGCGAGCCGAAACGCCTGTGTCGAGTGTATTGTTGCCGTCTGACTCGATGTATTCCACAAATATGAGGTTCTTCTCCTTGACAGCCCTCTTCGATTCGTATGCGAACGGCGTTGAGGCTGAATAGTGGATGCGCTTCGACACATCATCATAAAGACCTGCGACGCCATTCTTGAGGCACGGCCTGAAGTCGCGCACGAGAACGCCATCCTGCCATATCTTCAGACCATAGCAGCGTCCTTTGCAGGAATGTCGGATCGCCCCGCCATAATTGCAGGCGAAAAGGTAGAGCGTACGACGAGTGTCGAGTTCTGCGACGTTATGTTCACTTACGATCGTTTCCCCGTTCACTTTCATGGTCTGCAGTCCCACATTGAGTTCGGTTTCCACACGGTATCTCTGCCCAAGCACGATGGCGTTTTGCCAATAATAAGCACCGTAGCCATACCCTAACTTGGGAGCTTGACTGTCAGATACGCAATGCAACATAAAGAAGCGTGTGTCGCCAGCGTCGGCGCGAGCGTCCAGCATGGCCTCGTCGCCATTCCCCAGAAACGCGAACTCGCCGGTCATCTTCGTACCAGAGCGCCCTATGACGCCGGTATCAAGGTAGGCGGAATACAGTCCGCTGCCATTCGCAGATTCACCCTGAGACTCCACGTAGTCGATGTATTCGTCAGGCACCTCGCTATCTGGGTCACAGACGAGGTCGGCACTGGATCCAGAGTAGAAGATTGTCTGCGAGACGGCATCGTAGAGTCCCGCACGATTGTCCTTCATGCAGGGCTGGAAGTCGCGAACGAGATTGCCGTCCTGCCAAATCTTTAGGCCGTAGCAGCGTGTCTTCGACTGATAATTTGCGCTTCCATTGTTGTTGCAGGCAAAAAGGTAGAGGTTGCGTCCAACATCCAATTTTTCACGCACCATCGATACCGGATTCGCGCTCCCATCCATAAAAGACATTTGCAAACCGTCAACCGTCACGATGTTCGTCACCATGTTGTTGGCGTCTGGCGATGTCAACTCACTGACGATGCTGTATACTCGATTCGTTTCGTAGCAGCAAAACCAACCGCCATAAGCAAGATATTTATAATCCCTTAGCGCGGTCAACATTCTAGGATATGCTGATTCGGGATAACAGTGGCAAAAATACAAGCGGGTATCGCCAGAATTGCGCGCCGCAAGAAAAGATGCGTCGGCGAACGCCATCCACTCCACCTTCATCTCGGCTTTGGTGCCCCACCGTGCCTGTACGCCTGTATCGACGTACTGCGATCCCGTCGCCTCGACGTACCGCACCCACTTGTCGGGATGCTCGCCGAATGCCGTGCCCACGGAGACGGCCATAAACAGAACTGCCAACGCAGCAAATAACGTCTTCGTTTTTAATTTCATCTGCTCACTCCCTTTTAGGTTTAGTCGTCACTGACACAAGTTTTTTTGGCGCGGTATTTTAGCAAAGCCCATCTATACAACAAACCCCCTAATATTAGGGGGGCATGCTGATGCGAGGAATATGTTAAAATAGCAGGCAAAAATGAGTACGCTGTCTTTTCTGTTCGCATCAGTCGTCATGCTGACAAACGCAATTGATGTCACCTCTGCCGTACACCGGTCGGTCAAAGGTGCGTCCTTCGATTTGCGCGGCATGATATCCCCTTATGTGCCAAACCATTCCTGTTTTCTACTGACAGACGCCTCTGGGGCTACACGCATTGAATACTGCACAGACAATGACACAAAGCATCTACAGCGTGGAGACATTGTTCACGTGAAAGGCATGATTGCCCCAGATCCCTCAGGCATTGGCATCGCCATCTGCTCTCAGTTAGTCACCATAACGCATTGCGATCTGCCTCCCTGTGACATGGTCTCCATCGCCGACATTAAGAGTGGACGATGCGACAACCTTTCCGTAAAGGTCTTTGGCACGATCAAGGAGGTGTTTAGGGACGAAATCAGCCCTACATGGTACTATCTTATCCTGACGGATGACAACAAGTCCATCTACCTCACGCTTCATGGCAGTTGTGTCAGACTTGATACGTTGCAGAAGATGACGGGTGCATTCGTTGCCGTCTCTGGTCTCTGCTCACCTTGGGACTACGGCTATCGCGTGACGCTCGGACGGCTCATCAATCTCTTGGACTTCAAAGATATCGAAGTCATCCGTCCGGCACCTGCAGACCCATTTGACGTTCCCGAAGTCGTCACCATTCGGTTCCATAGCCCCGAAGACATACCACCATTGGAACGGCGGCGTCTTTCTGGTAAGGTGATTGCTGTCTGGCGAGGTAACCGCATCCTCGTAAAAGGCGTAAACGGGGACGTCCATACCGTGGAGCTTTCCGGTGGCCCAGTCCCCGAATACGGCGCGATGATTGAGGCGGCTGGACTTCTGAAGACCGACCTCTACCGCATGAACCTTTCGGACGCCATCTGGCGGTACAAAGACATCACTGCAATAAAGGACGACGAAGTAGAGGAGGTTCACACCATCCTAACGGATGCCAAAGGTTCGTCACGCATCATACCGACCGTACATGGTCGCACCTTCCGTATACGCGGAACCGTCCAAGATCAGCCATCCAGCGACATGCAGTACGCACTTATCACGCTAAAATGCGACAAGGAGACGATTCCAGTTGATGTAAGCGCCAATCGTTCCGTTCTAGACGGCATCAGCATCGGTTGCGTAATCGAAGTGACCGGAACCTGCATCGTGGAATGTGACAACTGGCACTCCTATTCAGCCTTCCCACACGTTACAGGCATCACGTTGGTTGTACGGAACCCATCGGACATCAAAATAATATCGCGTCCACCTTGGTGGACACCTGGACGCCTCGCCGCCACAATTGGCATCCTAATCGTCGTAATCATCGGAATTTTCCTCTGGAACAGGATGCTCCGCCGCATCATCGAGAAACGCGGACGGCAGCTGTTCAAAGAGCAGGTCGCGCGAATCGGCTCAGAGCTGCGCATTGACGAACGGACGCGGCTCGCCATTGAGCTGCACGACTCCATCGCCCAGAATCTCACCGGCGTGGCATTGGAGATCAATGCGGCGAATCGTACCGCCGACACAGACCTTGCAAAGGCACATAAACACCTCAACATCGCCTCAACCTCCCTGAAGTCCTGCCGCAACGAACTTCGCTATTGCCTCTGGGACCTGCGTAACAGCGCGTTGGAAAAGCCAAATATGGACGACGCCATACGCCAAACGCTGGCACCGCATCTCGGCGACACCGCACTGCACATACGTTTTAATGTGCCACGCGAACGCATCTCCGACAAGACCGCACACGCCATCATGCGTATCGTCCGCGAACTTTCGGTCAATGCCGTGCGACATGGTGCCGCCGCATCTATCTGGGTCGCCGGCAGCGTTGACGGCACCAAGCTCCTGTTCTCGGTTAGGGACAATGGTTCTGGTTTCGATCCCGACAATTGCCCCGGTGCCGCGCAAGGTCATTTTGGCTTGACCGGAATTCGCGAACGTGTGGACGTATTCGAAGGGGAAATGAAGATTGACTCCGAAATCGGCCGAGGCTCAAAAATAACCATCATGCTTAACATCCCGCAAGAGAAGGAAAAAGGTTAATCATGGCAAAAAAGATCAAAGTTCTTATCGCCGATGACCATACAATCGTGAGAATGGGGCTTACCGCCTTGCTGGAAACCGAAACCGACATCCAGATTGTCGGACTGGCGAAAAACGGCGTAGAGGCGCTTACAGAAGCACAGCGGCTCAATCCCGATATCGTCATCATGGATCTGATGATGCCCCAAAAGGATGGGGTGGAGGCTACAGCCGAACTGAAAGAACAGCTGCCCGCCGTGAAGGTCATCATCCTGACGACCTTCGGAACTTCCGACGGAATCGCTCACGCCATCGAATGCGGGGCGGCCGGAGCTGTACTAAAGAATGCCGAAGACACCGAACTGGTCACAGCCATCCGCAAAGTCGCAGCAGGCGGCAACTATCTTTCACCGGAAATTAAACAACAGCTGACCAATGACCCTCCAGTGCCCGAACTGACACCGCGCCAGATGCAGGTTCTGCAATCAATGACCAGAGGACTGACTAACCGCGACATCGCCAAGCAACTGGGCATCCGGCAGGACGGCGTAAACCTACACGTCAACGCCATCCTGCAGAAGATTGGTGCCGCAAACCGAACAGAGGCCGTTGCTATCGCCCTTCGAAAACATCTGTTGAAAATGTAATCTACCCCCGCCGCCTCGCACCATCGCCCACCCTCCACACCACCAAAACCTGATTTGCTAACCTACTAATGTCCATGAATCTTGAACCATGGACATCGACACCATGCCATAATTTGGCGCGGACACACCCCACAAGGTTTTGCGGGGTATATCCACAGAGGATTTTCATGATTACGTTCTTCTTAATACAGGAACATGAGACCGAATGCAACTGTCCCAAGCATGTAAGCTCAATCCTCCATCACTAGGATTCGCAACATCTTGCAGAAAATACGATCCGGGCAACCGTGCAAACATCAATGTCGAAAGCGCGGGAATCTTTCGCGACATGTCAAAGTTCGTCGTGGCATCGAGAACAATCTCACCGATCTTTCGCTCATTGGCTGGGAACAATTGGGGCAACGAAACTTCCACTAACCACATTTTGGCTGGCCAAGACGGCACAGAAGCCCATCCCTCCACAAGGCGATTGTCCTCACTGTTTCCAAGCCAATCTTTCAATTGGCTCAAGTGTGCGAAATACTGCTTGGGAGTGATACAGACCGGAATCTTGTGGGGACAGACCCTGCGCGCTTAGAAAGTTCAATAAATAGTCAATGGATGGACTGAAAAAACAGCAATCTGCGCGCCAGAATGACACGTCCACACGCCCATCTTGCGCATCATCGCGCCGCCTCTCTCCATTGATCCGAACACAGGATCGCCGACCATGAATGTTCCGTTGATGAACACGGTGGAACCTGTTTTGATATATATGGAATCCTTCGTTGTAGCGGCATCCCATGATCCGAATTTTGTGGGGACAGGCCCTGCGCGGGCGGGCTGCGTGACATCTCCTTGACAGATTTT
>CAMPAA010000183.1 GCA_946631345.1 uncultured Verrucomicrobiota bacterium | reverse complement strand
TGCGTGGACGATTTCATGGAAAAGCGTGGCGATGCTTTCCGGCGAGCCGTCGAGCCTCTCCACCCACACGAGGCATCCGAATGTCTCGGCCGACATCGTGTCCGCCGACACCGTGGCGCCGCGCTTGTACGTGAAGACCGGCTCTCCGCCGAACATCGCCTGGTTCAGCTCCTCCGCCGGGCCGATCCGCAGGTCAACCAGAAACCCGTCAAACTTCGATTCATACTGCAACTCAATCATTTTCATGTTCCTCCATAAAATAAGAGCGGCGCCCGAAGGCGCGCGCGCTGGATGCTCATCTCCTGCCAATCACTGCATTTCCCTTTCCTTAGTTGTGGTTTGGCGACTCCCTGTCTTCCGTATTTCCTCTGCCCAGATTATGCCGCGGGCACGTAGGGGCGGGAATAGGGACAACGGGCGACAGGCATCTCCTGCCCGCGCGCGGCGCCTGCCGCCTTCAGCTGGCGGAGGTTGTCCTCGCGCATCTTGATGATCTCGGCCGTGCCGCATCTGCCGCTAAGCCAGAGTGTGTCAATCTCGGACTCGCGGCGCTTCCAGGCATAGTATGCCTTCTCGCCGTATTCCCTGATGTAGAGATCGGACACCTTCATGACTTTAGCCGCCGGCCGCTTATTGCATGTACGGCGCGGAGCAGGCGATTTCTTTGCCATGCTCGCGGCAGCGATACGATCTGGATTCCAGCTAGAATGAATACTCATTTTTACCTCCTTAATTATTTAAGTGATTAAAAAATATAATGGTGAACCTTGCCAAATCTTACATCTATCGATGCAGCGGCAAGATTTGGAACTACAGAAAACACGAAACTACACGGAATTCAAGCCTTCCAGCATTGAATCGATATACCACGACCCGCATTCAAGATAGAGAATCTTGATGCTTTTTCCTCTCGATGATGTCCAGCGTATGCCGGAGCGTTTCCTCGATTTCCCTCGTTCCGTCTTTCAGCGCAAGCCAGCGGCCCTGCTGGTAGCGGAACATATTCTTCGCCGGGGCCACCCGTTCGAACAGGTATTTTGTATTCGCGCTCTGGACGATGTTGCACGCATCCTTCCCTGGCGCAATCCGCAGTCCGCGACCGCACATCTGGATGGTAGGCAGGCGGCTCGCGTCCCGGGCGAACACCGAAGTCACGTCCGGCTGGTCAAAACCCTCGGTCAGCATCGCGACATTGGCGACGACCCTCACCTTGTTCTCAAGGAACCTCTGCAGCTGCCGGTCCTTGTCGCTATCCGCCGTCACCACCTCGACTTCAATCCCGCCTTCGGCCATGTAATTCTTGAACTCAAGGCATTCGGCTATGGTATGGAAGTAGACGAGGCTCTTCCCCCAGCGCTCCGGGCATTTAAGATAGTGTTCGGCGACATCCTTCGGCGCATACCTCGGCATAAGGTAGGAGTTGAACCTGCTGAGGTAGCCGTCCCTCATCAGCCGTCCGATCGAGCATGTCCGAACCGTCTCCTGGAAGGAAAGCTTCATGCGGTTCGTCCGAAGCGGCGTCGCCGAGAGCCCGAGAATGTACTTCGGCTTCATCCTGTCGTAGAGCATGACGCAGCTCTGGGTCGCCTCGTGATGCGCCTCATCCAGAACGACAAGCTCCACCTCGGGGGGATTGCGCTCAAAGAGCGATATCGGCCGCACGTTGTCGCGATGGAGGTCGCGGTTTTCCTCCATCATCTGCTCCAGCAGATGGTGCCTCGGCGCGACCCAGCCGACCTTGAGCTGGCGGCCTAATCTCTCCTGCAGGCGATGGACCAGTTCAAGCGCCATATAGGTCTTGCCCGATCCGACTGGCGATTCCAGCATCACCGAGGACTTTCCGCCCTCGGTGAACGCCTTCAAGCACTTCTCTACCGCCTCCTGCTGGTATCTGCGTTCTTCGTATTTCCGCATTTACACCTCCTCAAGCTGCCTGGTCGATGTCCAGGTCGTTCATGTAAAAGCGGCTCGTGCGCTGGGAATTGGGGTAGATGTCCTCAAGGTCGAACCCCCTGGCGAGCAGCGTGCCAGCATAGGCATGGAGCGGCTTCGCGTCGGTGATGATGCGCGCGTGGTGCGTGGCCAGTTCCGAGGCGAAGTTAAGGAGGTCCGACACAGAGCAGTCGACCGGGAGGAGCGAGCGCTTCTTCTGCCCTATCTTGCCGAGTTCCGTAACGCCATAGCGCACGCAGGGATTGAGCGCCATCTCATGGAGGCGGTCCCGGAGCACGAGCTGGTTGTGTCCGGCGGGGACTATCTTGCGCACGACCTCCTCCAGCGCATAGAGCTCGCCTACGGAAGCCTTCGTCTCAGCCGCCTGGGTCATGCGCTCCTGGAGCAGCTCGACGCCCTCGGGGTTGGCGAAGCTCTTGAGCAGCCGGGCGAAATGGCTGCCGTCGTTGTCCTTGATTTCCATCTTCGTGCGGAAGATGGGCGCTTCTGCGACCGCGCCGTTCTCGCACACCTGACGCCATGTGGCCAGATTCATCTCCGGCCTGCCGTATCCATCGACAGGAATCCGGCATTCGACATGGATGTGGTATGCGCTGTCGTTCTTGACCTCCCATTTCTCGCCGAGATTCAGTCGAGCCGTGAGGACGCCGTTGCGATACGCAATCTCCTGAAGACGCGGGTCGTTTCCGAGAGTGTTCATGATGTAGCGAATCGGAACCGGCACACCCTGGCGCTCGGTCACGCCCAGGGCCATGCCCTCCGCGCGGTCGACAGTCAGTCTCAGCTTTAGGTCGGGCTGCGTCGTCGCAGCGCGCTCCATAACCTCCTGCGGCGAAAAGAGCTTATAAATCCCGGAGGGGACTCCCAATTGCGTCGCGAGGCTCTTGCGGAAGCGAGGCGTAATCTGATATTTCTCGCCACTGTAGTTGAGGGATTCAATCCCCCTGTCGTTGTAGTCGAGCAGCTCAACGAGCTGTTTGGGTGTGCAGGCCACCGGAACGAAGCGAGCATCGTCGCTGATATCTGGATGTTTCATGTGCATTGTTGTTTGCCTTTCTAAGGAATATATACCCTCGCTCTCCGCGAAATATTACAAAGGCGGTGAGAGAAAAATGTCCGCGGCATATATGCCGCGGACACGATGGCGTCATGTACGACTCCTCACAACATCATGCTCTCGGCATGCCGAGCACCTCGCGCATAATCTCGTTTTGGGCAATGTAATGTCTGATTGTCATGTCCGGACCATCGCTGAAGAACTCGCGCGCTGAGACCATCATGCCCTTTTCCGGAATGTTTCTCTCCAGGCGTTTATTCATTGAACGAATCAGGCTGGCCATGTCTTTCTTATCATGATAACCCGCGTACGAAAAACCGAAATTACTTGTAACCGCATAATCCCAGTTGAATATCTCCTTCTTGGAGACATTGGGGAAATTCAAGTAGCAAGAGTCCCCCACCACATAAAACACGTTAGCATCCTCAAGTTTCTTTTTTGTCGTGTTGACAAGCGTAACGTTGTCCCAAAGAAACACCATCGCCGAATTTTCTTTTCTTCCAGGACCAATGACTTCACCTTCTTCATCCGCGAGAAACGCCTCCATGTTCACACGTATGATACCAGGTCCCTTTATCACGACAAACCGCTCTTCTCTCAAAGCGACAGGATCTTTTATCCTAATGGATCTGCATGGAGAGAGCGCTGAAAAATCAAGGAACATCTGCCCAGCCCCTGCATATATCGCATCCGAAGCGGATTGCGCATTCTCCATTCGCTCTTTCAATTCTTCCCACTTGAATGCGACTGCTTTCTCTCGTGCCATCTCTTCTTGCATCCGCATGAATTTAAGGCGATCCTCATATATGCACTTGCGCATCTCCTCCCTGCCGAGCCTATCGACGTTGCGAACATCTCGTTCAAGGGACTCAATGTCAGGATATCGGTTTTCTTTTGCATTCGCGATGCACTTGTTGATGATAAGGCTCCATTCCAGCGGCACGTCCCTTCCGAAGCAGTCCCGTATCACATGTCCGATCTCATAGATGTCAACCGCCACCGTATGTTCCCCCAGCTCAGGAGGAGCGAATCCTCGCGTTCCAACCCGAATACGCAACATTTTCCCGTCATCGCAGGTGATCATGCTCAGCGAATTCTCGTCGTCTCTTCTCCTGCTTCCGGCTCGCTTGGCGTCAAACTTATGCGCCGTTCCAAAGTCCGATAGCACAATCGTGCCGTCCTTCTTTCGCATTATGTTCTCCGGCTTGATGTCGCAGTGGGCAATCCTAAGCTTGTGCAGCGACTTGACGGATTCAAGCAATCCCAGGACAAACTCCTTTATCTCATCCTCCTTGTCCGGCAAACCGTGATAGCCCGTGCCATTAAGCTTGAACAGGCGCTCCATCACGAAATAGTATCTGCCGTCCCCATTCTTCCCCATGAAATAACACTTCGGCAAGTTGCTTGAATTGAATTTTCTGACAATGGTTCCCTCGTGCTCAATTCGCCTGTTTTTATTTACAAGCAAAGCGTCGCAGCTCAGTTCAGCTGAGTAAATCTTGATTGCCACCGGCATTCCCGACCGAACATCTTCCGCAGCATATACGGCGCCGCAACCGCCTTCTCCCATATACTCTGTCACACGATAGCGGGATTGCCCCTCCCCCAGCACGTCGCCGCGCCGAAGAACGTCACACGGCCAATCGTTGGCACCCGATGTCGTTGCTTTACCCATTAATTATCCGTGACATTTGAGAATCCAGCTATCAGGTTCCGTATGACCCTAAACCGAATGTCTTGTACACGACTCTTTCCAACGAATTCAGCCAACCGGTCCCACGCTTCACCTATCAATTGCGCTCGACTCACTCTTTTGCCGGACGCCATCCTGTCTTCCCCTTTCCGTCGGATTGTCGCCTCGATCCTTTCGCATGCGTCAAGAAAACGTTTGTTCCA
The DNA here is from genome assembly GCA_946631345.1 of uncultured Verrucomicrobiota bacterium. GTDB lineage: Bacteria > Verrucomicrobiota > Kiritimatiellia > RFP12 > UBA1067 > UBA1731. The sequence goes on along the minus strand of CAMPAA010000183.1, from coordinate 1,566 downwards.
ATCGCAATAAGCCTTGTCAAACGTACCCACCGCAATACCTTTCTTCAAGCACTCGGCCTTCACGACCTTGTAAGGCAACCCCTTCTCGTACAACGCGACGAGCACATCACGGAACCACGATCCCTTCCGGAGCCGCTCAAGCGCGGACACATACGCGATATACCGGAGATCGATTCTCGCCATCCAGAACGTTCTTTCAGCCTTTTTTCTTCTACGTCTTGCCTCAGGGGATTCAGGAGCCGCCAGAGTGTCTACAATCGTCATGTCGTTTTCCGGATCATCATCATCTATTTTCGTGGAAGAAGAGACATCACGAACATAACAAGGCACTTTTCGTCCCTCCCCGTCAAGGACATATCGGCCCTGCTTATCTCGTTGATAGATGACATGTCCTTTAAGATCTTTCAATATGATTTTAGGCACACGGCACATGTCAAAGAAGGCACACTTCACGATCAGACGCAACCAATGTCGAAACGCACCCCTTCCCACCCTGTCGCGCGAAGTGTCAAATCCTAAAAGCGCCGGTTTTTTGCCACCGAACAGCCGCATGTATACATTCGAATAGACTTCCTCTGCCGTGATCGTTCGCCCATCTTCCAAGTGTTTAACGGGAATACTTATGGTTCGCCTGCCTGGACTTTTCGCACACTGGCCTTCTCCCTTATCGCTGCCCCCAGCCGAATTGCTCCCCTGCTCGACTTCAGTCTCCATCACAAACCCAAGCCCACCTTTATCACGGCGCGCGACCAGAACCTTATAGACAAAAGGACGGTATGTTTTGTCGAACTTGATTTTTGCGGAATCGCCCATTCTAAAATCGGCATCACCAATATAAAGCGACGCGATATCCTTGTTGCTGGCTCCAAGTGACACTTTCGGCCTTAAAGCCGACTGGACGAGACGGATGAGCTCCGGGTCAGTCTTTGGCGTTGAGCGCGAAAGATCGGGCATTCTATAGTTTTCCTGTGCAGCAGCAGCTTTCTTTTTCATGTTGTTCTTCTACCAGAGCCAGGTTTCTAATTAATTTCTTTTTTGCGGTATTATATCACAACAACACCGCGAAGTCCACGCGGGAAATGCGACGGCGTTTACGCCGCGCGGCCGAGGCCAGGCCTATTGTACAATTCTCGCCAAAGCTGCTGCTTCCTTGAATGTCGCACCAACGATGTAGCATTTCACGTCATATCTATCGGAAACTTCAGAATCGGCAGGAAGATCAAGGTCGGGATACGGACACAACTCCACATCTGAGAAATCCCTGAGGCAAGGGAACGCCTGGAAAACCTTTTCGCTGTGATTTCCAGTACCAACTTCCTGGATACCTTGCCAATCCGAGTAATACCAACGGACGCCAAGAACGCGCGCAATCCTCCGCATGAAGCTGCCGTCGACATAAGAGGCATTAAAACCGACATGGTAGGCCTCTTGATACATCGCCGCCACGCGAATATCATGGGGAATAAGGAACTGCATCGCAAATTCAAGCGATTCTGCGACAACGAAGATGACCGTGCGAGTTATTATGCCACGATCCCGCGTGTCACATGTAACACGACATTCCAC
>CAMPAA010000182.1 GCA_946631345.1 uncultured Verrucomicrobiota bacterium | reverse complement strand
CCGGTGCCCGTTCAGCTCGAGGGCGGCGGCGAACGCGTGTTCCCGTTCCGCGCTCCAGTAGCGGCTTTCAGCGTACGGCACGTAGGCGAAGTTTGTGAAACCGGTGGTCATAAGCTCGCGCGCGGCAAGCCGTGCAGTCTCCACCGAGTCGTGCGAGACGGAGAAGCTGGACGGTGGAAGGGCCTTGGGGTTGTGGGAGAGGAAAACCACGGGAATGTCGCCGAAGCGCCGCGTATCGACATCCGTGTTCTCGCTGCCGCATTCGGCGATCGCCCCTATCGGATGCCAGAACCTGATCAGTTCCCGGAGACGGCGAGGCTCAGGAATTCCGTCGATCGTCTGCACATGCCAGCCGTTTCTCTCGGCGATCTCCTGCACGCCAGCGAGCTTGCCCGGCGCGCTTGTGCTGGAATGCGGCTGAAAGTAGAGTACAACATCCATATGCTGCGTAGTATACCACAAATCGCCGTGGAGCCTTTCCTGAATGGGATGCTGTTATGTGTCGGCATGGGATGACACGGACGACAGCATCTGCTATACTTCAAGGGCATATGTCTATGGAGACTTCTCTTTGCGGGGTTGATTTCGCCGTCGTTGCCGCATATTTTGCGGTGACGCTCGCGGCCGGCCTGTTCATGGGGCGTTACGTGCGCTGCGCCCGCGACTTCTTCTCCGGCGGCAAGAAGGTGCCGTGGTGGATGGGGGCCATATCGAGCTACATGGCGATGATCAGCTCGTTTGTGTTCATCGCCCATGCTGGCGTGGCGTACCAGGACGGGCTCGTCGCGATACTTGTATTCTGGAGCACCGCCTTCGCGATGGTGGCGGGGGCGTGGATATTCGCCTGGCGGTGGCAGCGCGTGCAGGTGACCACGCCGATGGAGTATCTGGAGCAGCGGTACGGCCCGTCGGTGCGGCAGGTGATAAGCTGGTGCGGAATCGCGTTCCGCGTGCTGGACAACATGGTGCGGCTGTATTCCCTGGGGCTGATCGCGAGCGTGCTGCTGCGCATACCGCTTTCCGCAGGGATATGGCTTGGCGTCGTGATCGTGCTTGCATACACGCTGACCGGCGGGCTGTGGAGCGTGCTGGTGACGGACGTGATACAGTGCACGATACTCTTCACAGCGGCGGTGGCGATGCTGTTCCTGTCGTTGAACGCCGTTGGCGGGCTTGGCGCGCTCGTCCAGGCGCTGCCCGGCCATTTCGAAGCCTTCAACGGCCACCGCGGGTCGTTCATGTTCCTGTTCGCCTACTACCTGATCGTGTTCATAAAGTACAACGGCAACTGGGCGTTCATCCAGAGGCTCGAGAGCGTTCCGGACGAGCGCAGCGCCATCAAGATGGGACTGCTCACGGCGGTGCTGCTTGGGATGTTCCCCGTCGTAGCGCTCCTGCCGGCCATCGCCGCCCGTCATCTTCTGCCTGGCGTAAATCCGGAGGAGGCGTATCTCACGCTCTGCACGCGGCTTCTGCCGCCGGGTGCGCTCGGGCTGATGGTCTCGGCGATGCTTGCGGCTACGCTCTCTACGCTTGCGTCTGAGTTCAACGTAACGTCGAGCGTGTTCTCGAAGGACATTTACCAGAGACTGCTGCGTCCTGCCGCCGGCGCGAAGGAGATGCTTGTCGTTGGGCGGTTCGGCATGGTGGCGGTCGCTGCTCTCGTGGCCGTTGGCGCGCAGTTCGTGACGGCTCTCGGCGGCGCATTCGAGGCCAACAAGCTCCTGATGGCTCTCTTTGGCGTGCCGATAATGGTGCCGAGCGTGTTCGGCATACTGTGGAGGCGGCCAAACACCGCGGGCGTGTACGCCTGCATCGCAGTCGGCGTGGCGGGGGGGCTTGTGTTCAACAACCTGATGGGCCTGAGCTGGGAACGGGCAACCATAGCGCAGACGGCGATATGCCTGGCGGCGTACTGGGCTGGTGGGTTCTTCCCCACTGCGGTGCGCGAGCGGGAGGGGCGCGATGCTCTGTTTGCCCTGCTCGAGAGGAAAAACATGGAGGTGGAGCGGTGAACGTAGCCGATATAGAGGAGCGTATGCATTCATGGGTGAGGAATCTCCCCATCATCGACTGGCACAACCATATCGACATGCGGATGCTCGCAGAGGACCGGCCGCTTGGTTCGCTGTGCAGCGTGTGGGTGGGCGCGGACCCCTACAAGCACCGCGCGATGCGCATATGCGGTGAACCCGAGCGGCTCATCACCGGTGACGCTCCAGAGGGTGAACGCTGGGCGGCCTGGATGCGCACATTGCCGAAGCTCGTCGGAAACCCTCTCTTCGCGTGGGCGGAGATGGAGATCGGCTGGCTGGGGCTTGATGTCGCTGAATATCTGCATGGAAGGGGAGAGAATGTGCCGCTCTCCGGCTGGACGCCATCCGGGATGCTCGCGAAGTTCGGCGTGGAATGCATGAGCCCGTGCGCTGGGGCGGACAGCGACCTTGCGGCAAAGTGCGCGGAAGGCGCAAAGGTGAAGATCGTCCCGTCGCTGCGGATGAACGGCGGCGACGAGGTGCCGCAATCGTCCCTCGAACGCTTCCATGCCGCCGGCTGCCGCGTGGTGGACGTATCCATCGACGATGCGGTGCAGGCTTTCAGGCAGCCAAACGCCCAAAGTCTCGCCGATGTCGCCTCGTTCGCGGCTGCGCATGGCTGGACGATGCTCCTGCACCTTGGCGCGCTGCGCGAGACGTCGGAGAGGCTGCGCGCGGCGGCTGGTCCCGTCGGCGGTTTCGCCGGGATGCGTGCGCCGGTCGATCCTTCCGCCGTGGCAGGGTTCCTGAACGGCCTTGAGGTGCGCCGCGCCCTGCCGCGCACCATCCTGCTCTCGCTCAATCCCGAGGCGCATGCCCAGCTGGCGGTGCTGTCCGGCTCATTTGTGGAGGAAGGGATGCCGGGCAAGGTTCAGCTTGGCCCCGCGTGGTGGTGGTGCGACCATGAGGAGGGCATCCGTGACGTGCTGGAGAAGAACGCGGCGTACGGCGTGCTGTCAACGTTCGTTGGCATGACCACCGATTCGCGTTCGCTGCTGTCGTTCGTGCGCCATGGCCATTTCCGGCGCACGCTGTGCCGCTGGGCGGCAGAGAAGGTCGCCGCCGGCGCGTTCCCCGACGACGAGGCGCTGCTGCGGCCGATGCTCGAGGGTGTGTGCTACGGGAACGCAAGGGGCATTTTCGGGTGAGAAGGGTTCTTCCCGCCCTGGACGACAAGGAATTGCAAATAGGAGCAAATGCTATGAATGCTATATTGATGGTGGCGGCGGTTGCCGCAGGGATGGGCCTCGCGCCAATCGACACTTCGCCGGACCGCGTGAAGACCCCGCTAAAGGTTGATCTTAGGCGCATCGGAACGCTGCGCCCGCGCGCGGTGTCGGAGATACGAGACTCCAACTGGACTCTCGGCTGCGAGACCATCGAGCGCGGCTATGCGGACTTCTGGCAGTACGCCGGCTATCTCGCCCCGCTCGGAATCAAGACCATACGCATCCAGACGGGTTGGGCGCGCTGCGAACCCAAGCCTGGCGAGTTCGATTTCGCATGGCTCGACCGGATCGTCGATTTCGCCGTCGCAAAGGGCCTGAACGTGCTGCTTGAAACGAGCTACGGCAATCCGGTGTATCCCGGCGCGGGCGGCTGGGACCTTGGCGCGGGATTCCCCACGAGCAATGAGGGGCTCGCCGCATGGGATCGCTGGGTGGAGACGCTTTCGGTCCACTTCAGGGGGCGCGTGCGCGACTGGGCGATGTGGAACGAGCCGGATATCCGCAACCCGGCGCTCCCAGGTCACGAGACCGCCAAGTCGCCGGAGGATATAGCCCGCTTCAACGTGCGCACGGCGAAGATCATCCGCCGCGTGATCCCTGACGCCCGCATCGCCGGGCTGTCGCTCGCCTCGCTCAGCCCGGAGCTCTTCGAGAAGTGCCTCGCCGCGATGGGGGATGACGTCAAGCTCTTCGACTGGTTCATCTACCATGGCTACACCCAGGCCCCCGAAGCGGCGTACCGGTCGGTCGTGCAGCTCAAGGCCGTGCTAGCCAAGTACCATCCGGCGGCGAAGATGCGCCAGGGCGAGAACGGCTGCCCGTCCGAGCTGGCCACGAAGTTCGCTCTCTCCGGCATAGCATGGAGCGAGTACTCCCAGGCGAAGTGGGACATGCGGCGGATGCTTGGCGACCTCGGCCACGACGTGGAGTCGAGCGTGTTCACGATCTGCGACTTCAACCACGCGGGCCGCGAGATAAACCGCAAGGGGCTGCTGCGCGCAAACGAGGGCAGGAAGGTGGTGGCCGTCAAGCGCGCATACTACGCCGTGCAGAACGTCGCCTCCGTGTTCGACGCCGACCTGTCGCGCGTGGTTTCACCCGCCGTCACCAACGTGGACGCCTCGGTGGCGTACTACGAATACCGCACGAAGGCCGGCAGGCCGCTCTACGTGTTCTGGACGTGCGGCGAGCCGACGTTCGTGAAGTCCGCTGCGAACGGCGGCAGGCGCGTAATGGCCGTGGAGTACGCGCGTCCCGGGGATTCGTTCGCAACGCGTCCGACCGTGTTCATTGCGAAGGGCGAGGCCATGTCTGAGCCTGTGTGGGTCGACCTCCTCACTGGACGCGTCTACGAGCTGCCGGCCTCCTGCGTGCGCACCGTGGACGGTGAGACGTTCTATCTCGACGTGCCGGTCTACGATTCGCCATGCGTCGTGACCGAACGCGCCGCACTCCATGTCGACGAGTGATTCCGCACGCTCCATGAACGATGTGCTGAGAGAGCGGCTGAAGACCGTGCCGAACAGGCCCGGATGCTACATCATGCGCGACAGCCGCGGCGAGATCATATACGTGGGCAAGGCGAAGAACCTGCGCCGTCGCGTGCTGAGCTACTTCCGGCCCGGCGCGAACCATGCCCCGAAGGTGCGCTCGATGGTGCATACCGTCGCCGACCTGGAGTTCATGACGGTGAAGAACGAAGCCGAGGCGCTCCTCACGGAGGCCTCGCTGATCAAGCGCTACAAGCCGCACTTCAACATCCTCATGCGCGACGACAAGCGCTACCTTGCGCTGCGCGCCGACCCTGCGCAGGAGTATCCGATGTTCTCCACATGCCGCATCGTGCGCGACGACGGCGCGCTCTACTTCGGCCCGTTCCCGTCCGCCCCCGTCGTGCGTGCGGCGAAGGACTTCGTGGAGAAGCACTACGGCCTGCGCGGATGCACGTGCCTCGCCCCGGACGCGGAGGCGAAGCGGCACTGCATGGCTGACAGGATACGCTTCTGCTCCGCGCCATGCCTCGGCAGGATCTCCCCGGAGGACTACCGGGCGCGCTTTGATGAGGCGTGCGCGTTCCTGAAGGGGGACAGGCCGCAGGTCATCGGCGACCTGTCGGACGCGATGTCCGCCGCCGCCGCGGAGAGCGACTTCGAGAAGGCGGCGCGCCTGCGCGACATGATCGCCGCCCTGAAGGAGATGACCAAGCGCCATTTCGTCCGCAAGGCTCCGGAGATGCGGCGCGAAGATGCGCGCCAGGGCCTTGCGGAGCTGGCCGATGCGCTCGGGCTTGCCGAGCCGCCGAGGGTCATCGAGTGCGTCGACATCTCGAACCTATTCGGCACGCACTCCGTGGCATCGCTCGTTGTGGCGGTGGATGGCCTTCCGGACAGGCGCTACTACCGCCACTTCCGCATCGAGACGGTGGAGGGCGCTGACGACCCGCGCAGCATGGCGGAGATCGTGCGGCGGCGCTACGGGCCGGACTCCACGCTGACTGCGAAGTCCCCGCGCGCTGACCTGTTCATATGCGACGGCGGCATCACGCAGCTGCGCACCGCGCGCGCGGCCTTCCGCGAAATCGGCGTGACCGACATCCCAACGGTGGGCCTCGCAGAGCGTATGGAGATCATCGTCACGGACGATGAGCGCGGCGACATCTTCCTGCCGCGCGACTCGCAGGGTCTCTTCGTCGCAACGCGTCTGCGTGATGAGGCGCACAGGTTCGCCATAACCTACCACCGTTCACTGCGCGAACGCACCATCCGTGAATCGGTGCTGGACGAAATACCCGGCATTGGCGCGGCCAAGAAGATTGCGCTTCTCAAGCGCTTCCGCTCAACGCGCGGCATCGCCAAGGCGGCAGTCGATGAGATTGCCGCCTGTGCCGCCGTGAACGAAACCATCGCCGCGCAGGTCAAGAGTGCCTGCGCCGCCGTCGGCGGATAGCGCCCCAAGCCGCCGGGAGGGACGCCCCTACGCCCAGATAGGCGGATGAATTTCTATGGAATAGAAACGGTTGTGTCGTACGGAACGAAGTTCACTTTTCTATTCCATAGAAATCCATCAGTCGTACGGATTGAAGATTGCGTTTCTATTCCATAGAAACGGTTGCGTCGTACGGATCGAAGAAAGCATTTCTATGGAATAGAAATCCCGGCGCCGCTCTGGAAGGGCTGCGAAGCGGCTTTGAGCCTTTCAGGTTGCGCTTGCGCGCGACCACGAAAACGGGCGAGAGCGGCGAATCGCCTGCCGGCGATTGGTTGC
>CAMPAA010000181.1 GCA_946631345.1 uncultured Verrucomicrobiota bacterium | reverse complement strand
CCACGCCGTGAAACCGGTCTTGAGTGAGGGCTTGCCACCTGTGGTATCATATTGCGCGTGTATTCAGTAGTAGCATTGTTGGCGTCAGCCATTTCGCCGTTCTTTGTGGAGTTCGCTCCAGAAGTTCGCACGACCTACGTGTCGCTTGGCAAGATAATAGAGGATCGACCCATGCAGGTTACCTCCCTGCGCGCCGGCTGCGACGCCGGCGCGTTCGGGCGTTTCGGCCTGCGCAACTGGGATGTGAGCTCGCTCACCGGGCGGCGTTCCGATGTCCACCGCCATGCGTGCTACCATACAGAGTTCGGCCCGACGTGGCAGTACGGCGTTGACATTGCGGAGGGATGGCGGTTCAAGAGCGACCTCACTCGATCCTGGACGGTGTACCGTGGCTTCAACCGCGCGCACGACTCCTCAAACCGTACCTACCATTGGTGGCAGGTGGAGCAGTCGCTTGAGAACCCATACATTGCGCCGTTCTATCGTCTGCGGCGGACGTTTCGCGGAAACGACTACATGTATTTCAAGGCGGGAGTGCGGCGGCGCTTCCCGCTTTTCGGGGGGCTGTCGATAACGCCTTCCGTCTTCACGGAGGGTGGAAACGCGCGCAGTTGGCGGCGGACGCTCGGCGAGAACGTCAGCGGCTCTGGTTGGGGTGGCGGCGGGGTGAACTCCATGTCGTTCCGGATTGAATTCGACTGGAACGTGTCCGATTGGGCCTCGGCGTTCTGCTACGTGGAGCAGTACGACGTGATCGGCGGCGATGCACGCAAGACCAACGGCGCCAGCCCATCACGCTGTGCGCACAATGACTGGACGCACGGCGGCGTTGGTCTGCGGCTGAGGTTCTGATGATGTGGTATAATTGGCGCACTTATGGAAATGAATGAATACGAGCTGGCCGGAATCGAGACGATCGCGCGTGGCGTGTGCGTGCGGGATGGCAAGGTGTTGCTGTGCAGGGCAAAGGGCGGCGCATCCACCTATCTCCCGGGCGGACACATCGAGTTTGGCGAGACCGGGCGGCAGGCGCTCGTGCGAGAAGTGCGCGAGGAGCTTGGGGTGGAGTCGTCGGCCGGGACGTTCCTCGGCGCTGTCGAGAACATGTTCATGCAACATGGCAAACGCCATGCCGAGATAAATCTCGTCTATTCGCTTGATATCGCCGCCGATGACGCGGCATCGCTCTCGTCGCGCGAGGACTGGATAGAGTTCGAGTGGCGCGAGCTCGATCGGCTCGACGCAGCCAACCTCCTGCCGACGGAGTTCAGGGCGCTTTCGCGCTGGCCCGACGTCCGTTTTGAGTGCTGATTTAGCCGTGGCAAGTGTGGTATAATCTGCGCCAATGAAAAAGAGACAGATCGGGATATTCTGGAAGATCATCATAGCCATACTGTGCGGCGTGGTCCTTGGATACGTGCTGCCCGGATTCGGGGTGAGGGTGCTCAAGACGTTCAACGTGTTCTTCGCGCAGGTGCTCAAGTTCATAGTGCCGCTGCTCATACTCGGGCTGGTGACGCCCGCGATCGCAGGCGTCGGGCGCGGCGCGGGACGGATGCTGCTAACGGTGATGATGCTCTCGTACTTCTCGACCGTGGTGGCGGCGTTCTTCGCCTGGGGCTGCTCCTCGGAGCTCCTGCCGCACTACGTGCAGGCCGGGCTTGTGGCGGAGGCCGGGAACGGGCAGAAGTTCCTGCCCTACGTGGAACTGAAGATTCCGCCGATATGCGACGTTCTGACCGCTCTCGCTCTCTCCTTCATGGTCGGCGCGGGCATCATAGCCACGAAGTCCACGGCGCTCAGGCGTGGCGTGGAGGATTTTGGTGAGATCGTGAAGCTCACGATCATGAAAGCGATCATCCCAGGGCTGCCAATCTACATCATGACGATGATCTGCGAGATGACGGCCTCCGGAAAGATCGGAGCCATGGCCGGTACGATGTTCAAGGTGATCGGCACGGGCTGGGCGCTCACGGTCGTGTACCTTGTGCTGCTCTACTCTGTGGCGGGCGTCATTGCGGGGCGGAATCCGTTCACGATGCTGTGGAGGATGCTGCCTGCATACCTCACCGGACTCTCCATCGCATCCTCGTCGGCGGTGATTCCGGTCACGCTCGAATGCTGTGAACGCAACGGAATCTCGAAGGACGTTCGCGACTTTACGGTGCCGCTCTGCGCGAACGTTCACATGGTGGGCAGCGCGATCAAGATGCTGGCGAGCATGGTGGCCATCATCATCATATACGGATTGAAGCCCGAATTCGGCAAGATGGCGAACTTCATATTCATGATGGGGATTGCGGCGGTGGCTGCGCCAGGCGTGATGAGCGGTGTGCTGATGGCGAGCGTGGGCCTGATGGAGTCCATCGTGGGCTTCACGCCGGAGCAGATAGGCCTGCTGATGACGTTTTACATGGCGCTTGACGGGTACGGGCCGGCGGCAAATGTCACAGGGGATGGCGCCATCGCGCTCGTCATAGACCGTTTCTTTGGGAAGCAAGGATCGTGCCGGTCTCCGGCAGCAGAGCTGCAGCCTGAAGTTATGGTATAATTGCGTCCATTTGATAGTTCATAGTTTGATAATTCCATAAAGGAGTAAAGCCCATGACAGTATGTGCAGTGGCGGCGTTCTTGGCGGCGGTCAATTTCGTCGAATGCCCTAAGTGCGACAAGCGCATGCGCATCGCGGAGAACGGCCGCGACGCTTCAGTGAACCTCAGCCGGATCGATCCGGCGCGAAAGGCCGAGATGGCAGAGCGCGCCGAGCGCCTTCTCGCACTTGGCAAGCCGCCGGTGGCGGCCAACCCGCTCACGCCGCTCATGGGATGGTCCAGCTGGAACACGTTTGGAGTGGATATCTCGGAGGACATCATAGTCGGCATCGCGAGAACCATGGCCACGAATGGCCTCAAGGCCGCCGGCTATGCCTACGTGAACATCGACGACGGCTTCTTCAACGGACACGGCGAGGACGGCAGGCTGAGGTTCCATCCGCAGCGTTTCCCGAACGGCATGAAGGGTACGGTGGACGGCATCCACGCGCTCGGCATGAAGGCCGGCATCTATTCTGACGCCGGTGCCGACACCTGCGGCAGCATCTGGGGTGGCAGCGGTTCGGGCGGCAAGGACTCCGGCGGCGTTGGCGGCGGCCTCTACGGCCACGACGCCGCCGACTGCCGGCTCCACTTCAACGAGCTGGGCTTCGACTTCATCAAGGTGGACTACTGCGGCGGCGGAAAACTCAAGCTCGACGAGCGGGACCGATACATGGAGATCGCCAAGGCCATCAGGGCTACGGGCCGCAAGGACGTGCGCTTCAACATCTGCCGCTGGGCTTTTCCGGGCACGTGGGCGGCGGAGATCGCGGAATCATGGCGCACCACGAGGGATATACGCGCAAACTGGAAGAGTGTGCGCGACATCATCGCGGAGAACCTCTACCTGAGCGCATATGCGCGCCCCGGCCACTTCAACGACCTCGACATGCTGGAGGTCGGCCAGCTCAAGGGCACGGTGAAGTCCGTCTTCGGCAAGCACGGCGACACCGGCCTCACGCCTGACGAGGAGGCGGCGCACTTCGGCATGTGGTGCATCCTGTCGTCCCCTCTCGTGCTTGGCAACGACGTGCGGATAATCCCGGCCTCCACGATGAGGCTTGTGACCAACCCCTACCTCGTCCGCATGAATCAGGATCCTCTTGGCCTGCAGGCTTACGTGGCCGCGCGCGACGGTGATGCGTATGTGCTCGTGAAGGACGCCGATACGCGCTTCGGCAAGTCTCGCTACGTGGCGCTGTACAACGCCGGAGACTCCGAGCATGAGTTCACCGTCTCCGCGCGTTCCCTCGATCTCGGCGGCAGGATAGCGGCGTTCGACCTGATGGAGCGGGCGGATGTCGGTGAGTTCGAGGGAGAGGTGTGCGTGAAGGTTCGCCCGCACGCGGCCAAGTTCTATCTCGTGGACGCCGAGCGGCGTCTCGACCGCGAAGTGTACGAGGCCGAGACGGCCTACCTCACCGATTACAGCGAGCTGAAGAACGGTTCGTCCGACCCCGCGAAGGGGGATGGCGACTTCAAGCGCGCAACATATGCGGAGAAGGCCTGGGCCTCCGGCGGCGTGGCGGTGGTGGAGCTTGGCGGGCGCGAGTCCAACGACCTCATCTGGAGGGACGTCCACGTATCTTCGGACGGGAAGCGCCGTCTCGCGTTCCGCGTCTCGTCGCCCGAACCGCGCACGTTCGCCGTGCAGGTTGATGGCGGCGAGAGGATCACGCTCAAGGCTCCCGCGACCGGTGACGGGTTCGTGGAGGTCGGTTTGGACGTTGAGCTTGCGAAAGGCAGCCACACCATCCGTCTCTCGAACGCCGCCGCAAAGGCGCCGGCGATTGATCTCATGCGCGTACTTCCGGCAAACACTGTCTTCGCGCAGGATCGCAAGGTGTTCGTGCACGACGCGAACTACGACAAGTCGAAGATTCCGCCCTATACGCTTGAGGATCCTCTCACGTTCGTTGATGGGCGGAAGGTGGCGAACTCCGCCGATTGGGCTGCGCGGAGACGCGAAATACTCGGCATCTTCGCTAAGGAGATGTACGGTGAAGAGCCTCCGAAGCCGGAAACCCTGGTGACGGAGCTGGTGGACGAGAAGCCGGCGATCGACGGCCACGCCATCCGCCGCCAGTACAGGATGTGGTTCAAGGCGGACAGGAGCGGCCCCTGCCTTAACTGGATCATGTGGATTCCAAAGCCGGGAAAGAGACCGGTGCCGGTGATCTCATTCCTGAACTACCGCGGCAACCACGAACTTGTGCCAGATGCTGACATCCCCGTGCAGCAGGGCTGGACGCGACAGGGCAACAATACGGACGGCAACAGGAGCGCGGCGCGGAAGCGCGGCGCAATGCAGGATCCGAACGCCGCCTCCATCTTCCCGCTCGGCACAATCCTCGCGCGCGGATACGCGGTGATGAGCGCGTGCTACTGCGAGATTTCGCCTGATCCGACGTGGACCGAGAAGGATCCCCGTTTCATGCAGGATCCTTTCGCCTACACCGGCGTATTTGAACTGTGGGGTAAGCGTGACCGCTCGCGCACGGACAACATCACCGCCCTCGGCGCGTGGGCCTGGGCGCTTTCGCGCGGCCTCGACCTCGCGGAGCGCATCCCGGAGCTCGATGCGAAGCGGGCTGTCGTGACCGGTTGCTCGCGGCTCGGCAAGGCGGCCCTCATCGCGGCTGCGCGCGACGAGCGATTCGCGGTGTGCGTGCCGAACCAGACCGGCGGCGGCGGCGTGCCGCTCGCCAAGCGCGACTACGGCGAGAACATCTCAACGGAGAACCGCTATTTCACCCACTGGTACTGTCGCGCCTACGCGAAGTACGCTGAGGCTCCGTGGAGCACGATGCCGTTCGACCAGCATCTTTTCGTGGCGTGCATTGCGCCGCGCGCGCTGCTCGTGCAGGGTTTCGACTCGCCATGGTTCGATGCGGAGGGCGAATATCTCGCCGTCAAGGCGGCCAGCCCCGTGTGGACGTTCCTCGGAAAGGGCGGCATGCCTGACGTCCCGTTTCCGGGCGACTACGATACCTCTGCGATCGGCAAGGATCTCGGCTACGTGCGTCGTGCCCAGAACCATGGCATATCGGCCTACGACTGGCATTGGATGCTGGACTTCGCCGACGGCGTGTTCGGCCTCTTTGCGGCCCAGTTTGTCAAATAGGAAAGACACTCTGTAAGTAACTCAGCGGGATAGTCCTGCCATTTCCGCCATTTCGCGGCCTGCCATTTTGTGTGTCGCGGTGAGCGGACTATGCTATAATTCACCGCCATGGAAGTAATAACGCAGATACTGGAGCGCAACGCGCGGGAGTGGCCGGGCGACATTGCGCTGGTGGAGATCAATCCGCAGGAGCTTGAGAAGCGCAACACCACGTGGCGCGAATATTCGCTCATCGAGTCCAGCCCGCTTGAGGCGTTCCGCAGTGAGATCACCTGGGCTGAGTTCGACGAGAAGGCGAACCGTTTCGCCAACTTCCTTCTGAGCCGAGGCATGAAGAAGGGCGACAAGGTCGCGATTCTCCTTATGAACTGCCTCGAATGGCTGCCGATCTATTTCGGCGTGCTGAAGGCCGGCTGCATGGCGGTGCCGCTCAACTTCCGCTACACCGCCGACGAGATAAAGTACTGCCTTGAGCTTTCGGACGCCGACGTTCTCGTGTTCGGGCCGGAGTTCATAGGGCGCGTGGAGCAGATAGCCGACCGCGTGCCGCGCGTCAAGATGCGTCTCTACGTGGGTGATGACTGCCCGACGTTCGCCGAGAGCTACCGCAACCTCGTCGGATACTGCTCATCGCGCGCGCCGGTAGTCCCGCTCTCCGCCGACGACGAGGCGGCGATATACTTCTCGTCTGGAACGACAGGTTTCCCCAAGGCGATCATACTGCGCCACCGCTGCCTGATGCACTCTTGCCTGGTGGAGCAGAACCACCACGGCCAGACGAAGGACGACGTGTTCCTCTGCATCCCGCCGCT
>CAMPAA010000180.1 GCA_946631345.1 uncultured Verrucomicrobiota bacterium | reverse complement strand
GAAACGCGGCCTCTCGCTCTACGTGCGCAACGTGTTCATCGGCAACGACTTCGACCTGCTGCTGCCCGACTACCTCCGTTTCGTGAAGGGCGTGGTGGATTCCGCCGACCTGCCGCTCAACGTCTCGCGCGAGATGCTGCAGGACGACCAGGTGATCTCCAAGATCAAAAGCGCCGTCACCGCCAAGATCCTCTCCACGCTCGAGGACATGAAGAAGAAGGAGAGCTACGACACCTTCTACACGACGTTCGGCCGCATCCTGAAGGAGGGCGTGCACACGGACTACGTGAACGCCGACCGCATCAAGAAGCTGCTCAAGTATCCGAGCGCGCAGTCCGCCGCCGGAAAGACGATCTTCCTCGAGGACTACGTGAAGAAGATGCCGCAGGACCAGAAGGACATCTACTACCTCTGCGCCGAGAAGGAGGAGGACGCCCGCCGCGCCCCGCAGCTTGAGCAGGCCGAGAAGCATGGCCTCGACGTGCTTTTCTTCGTCGACCCTGTGGACGAATGGCTTGTCGACTCCTTCCGCGAGTTCGACGGCAAAAGACTTGTGGACATCGCGCGCGGCGATGTCCAGTTCGGCAGCGAGACGGAGCAGAAGGCCGAGAAGGAGGCCAACGAGAAGGCCGCCGCCGACCTGAAGCCGTTCCTCGAGAAGGTAAAGGAGCAGCTCAAGGAGCATGTCGCCGACGTGCGCGTATCCACGCGCCTCGCCGAGAGCCCGTGCTGCCTCGTGGCCTCCGAGAACGCGCTGTCGCCGGCGATGATCCGCATGATGCGAGCGATGAAGCAGGATGTTCCGGAGGAGAAGCGCATCCTTGAGGTGAACGCCACCCATCCGCTCGTGGAGAAGGCGAAGGGGCTTGACGGGCAGGCGTTTTCCGATGCCGTGGAGCTGCTCTTCGACCAGGCGCTTGTCGCCGAGGGCAGTCCCGTGCCGGACCCTGCGCGCTTCTCAAAGCTGCTCACCGCGCTCATGATGAAGTGAGCTACGGCACGCCGGATATATGGTACAATACGCGCCAAAATCTTGAAGAGGAGAAAAGATGGAAGAGAATCAGGTTGAACGGCCCACGATGAAGATGCTGCCCGGCGACGAGGTGAGGCAGATCATGTGGCGCTATGCGGAGAGGTACGATATCCAGATGGCGGTCGCGGGGGCGCGGCAGACGGCGCGTTCGGTGGTGGCGCAGCTCGTGGCGAACGGCCAGCGTTTCACGCATGAATGGACGCCAGAGAAGCAGTCGCTGTTCGACGCCTTCGACGCGTCCGGCATGACCGCCGCCACGCTGAACGCGGACTGCGGCGGCCTCTTCGAGGGCCCGCGCAACCTCGCCATGTCGCTCGTCACCTACGAAACGGCGTGGGTGGACAACGGCGCGGCAACCTCCTCCTTCGTGAACGACCTCGCGATGGGGCCGATCGCCGAACTCGGCACGCCCGAGCAGAAGAAGAAGTACATGACCCTCTGCGCGCCCGGAAACCCTTCCGGCAAGACCTGGCGCGGCTCGTTCGCCCTCACGGAGCCGCTGCCCTACGTGGGCGTGGATACGGGCGTCCTCTGCGGGCGCGTGTCGGTTGCCGAGTGGAAGGATGGCGAGGAGCCCATGCTCCGCGTTGAGAAGCGCGGCCGCTTCATCACCAACATCGCCATCTGCGACTACATCACCATCGCGCTCGATTCGGGCGACGAGCGCTTCAAGGGTTCGTGCATGGTTGTCGTGGAGGCGACCGACCCGGGGAAGTTCGACCGTGGCGCGCAGACCAAGAAACTCGTCCACCAGCTCTCCAACACAGGCGACCCCGTGATCGACGTCACGGTGCCGGCATCGCGCATCATAGGCGGCTACACGATACAGGACGGCAAGATCGTCCCGAACCTCTCGCACTCCGAGATCATAGCGCAGGTGTTCTCCAAGACCCGCGTGGGCGTGGGCGTGATGGGGGCGGCATCGCTGATGAGCGCCGTAGAGCCGGTGATCCGCTACCAGCGCACGCGTTTCCGCGGAGCGGCTGGCGTGAGCGAGGATAGTCCGCGCTACACGCTCGGCCTCCAGATGAAGGAGGATGTCACGCAGCGGCTCGCGGACGTGTGGGCCACGGCGGAGGCGGCGAGCTCGCTCGGCTTCGACATCTCCCGCGTGTACGACCGCATCGAGGCGATTCAGGACGAGGCCCGTGCGCGTCTCGGCAAGGGCCGCGCCATGCTCAAGGCGATGAAGGCCCCGATGGAGAAGGCGGTGCAGCTGCTCGCCGAGGGCAAGAACCCGGAGGAGGACGAGGACGTGACCGTGCGCTACGTCTATCTCCAGGCGCTCGCCAACGTCCTCTGCCCGAGCTGCAAGCTCTGGAACACCGGCCACGGCGCCGACGTGATGCGCCAGGCGATATCGCTCATGGGCGGATACGGCATCACCGAAGACTGCCCGGGATTCCTGTTCTACAAGTGGACCGACATGCAGCTCGACGCCACCTACGAGGGGCCGGAGGCGGTCCAGAGGCGGCAGATATCCGAGACCATGGGCAACGCCGTGTTCCTCGCGCAGCTTGAGGCGTGGGCGAAGGAATGCGACGCCTGCCCTGTGGCGGACCGCAACGGCATGCACGCGCTTGCGGCGGCGCTCCGCCTCTGGGCGTGGACGCGCGCGTTCGCGGCCGCGGCGAAGGATGCGGCCGGGAAGAAGCTCGGCGCATCGCAGCGGCATGGCGTGGTGTTCCCGATGGCGGACGCGCTCGCCGGGCTGATGGCGGCGAAGAGCTTCCATGCCGACGTGAAGCATCTCGCCATGAACGGGCGGGAGCATCCCGTGGTCGGGCCGGAGCTGGAAGGCTACCTCAACACGTTCAACGACCTGCTCGGAACGATCGCCGGCAGCGTCGCGGGCGAGGCGGCGCGCATCTGCGCGGAGGTCGTGTTCGGCTTCGGCGCCGCGACGCCGGAGCAGCAGGCGGAGTTCGCCGCCCTGCGCGCGAAGGTGGATGCCGCGCTCGCCGGCACCAAGACCGCAAAGGACAACGCCGCGAAGTGCCTCACGACGGTTATGATACCTGAGGCGCTCGACTATCCCATGGCATGAGGATGAATACGCCCCTCCGCTGCCTCTTCGCCTGCGCGGCGCTCCTTGCGGGATGCGCCACCTGGACGTTCACCCCGATACGCAGCGCGCGGTTCGTGAGCGAGAACGGCGATTACCTCTACGTCGATTACGGGAGGGAGGAGCACGAATCCACGTTCATCGCGCCCAACGGGCTGGAGCTTCCGTTCAAGACGAAGCTCAAGGTGCGCGTCACCGCACCTGACGGGCGGCGCTTTGTCGCGTGGCAGGTGATGAGTCCGCGCGGGGTGCTGTACAAGACGGACGACGGACACTGGGAATACTACGAAGAGGGTACGGGCTGCATCCTTGCCGAGCTCGACCGCGACGGCGACGGCTACAACCTCCGGTTCCAGGGCGTGCTGTGCGCCAACCTGAAGGAGCCCCGCAGCGGGGCGAAGCGAGACAGGAAGGGCTTGTGATATAATACGGGCCATGCGCACAGTAGACTGCGATTACTTTGTTGTAGGTTCAGGAATGGGCGGCCTCATGACCGCCCTGCACCTCGCGCCGTACGGGAAGGTCCTGCTGGCGACGAAGCGTGCGCTGGCTGACTGCAACACGAACTTCGCCCAGGGCGGCATATGCTGCGTGGCTGCGCCTGGCGACTCGTTCAAGGCCCACATGAAGGATACGCAGATCGCGGGCGCGGGGCTGTGCACCGAGCGCGTGGTCGCGCGCATCGTCGCCGAGGCCCCAAAGGGCATAGAGGACCTGATCCGCTGCGGCGTGAAGTTCTCGAAGCGGACGGACGGCACGTGGGACCTTACGCGTGAAGGCGGGCACAGCGCGCGCCGCATCTTCCACGCCGGGGACATCACCGGCGAGCAGTGCGAGGCGGCGATGATCCGCACGATCCGCCGCCATCCCGAGATCGACATACGCGAGCACACCACCGTCATCGACCTGATAACGACCACGCGCCGGCTCGGAATGAAGCGTGCGCCGCACCAGTGCGTGGGCGCATACGTGCTCGACACCGAGACGCATGAGATATACGCGGTGCGCTCGCCAAACACGATCCTCGCCACCGGCGGCTGCGGCAAGGTGTACCTCTACACCTGCAACCCGGATACCGCCACCGGCGACGGCATCGCGCTCGCCTGGCGCGCCGGCGCGAAGATCGAGAACATGGAGTTCATCCAGTTCCATCCCACCTGCCTCTACCATCCGAGCGCCAAGCGCTTCCTCATCTCGGAGGCCGTGCGCGGCGAGGGGGCGGTGCTGGTGGACGGCGCGGGCCGCCCGTTCATGGAGAAGTACGACCCGCGAGGCTCGCTCGCCCCGCGCGACATCGTGGCGCGTTCTATCGACTCGGAGATGAAGCGCACCGGCGCATCCTGCATGTTCCTCGACATCCGCAGCAAGGGCAAGGCATACCTCAAGCGCCGGTTCCCGAACATCTACAGAACCTGCCTTTCCTTCGGCATCGACATGGCGAAGGACCTCATCCCCATCGTGCCAGCCGCACACTACTGCTGCGGAGGCATAAAGGCCACCGTGGACGGGCGCACCTCGGTGAAGGGCCTGTCTGCCGTGGGCGAATGCGCCTCGACGGGGCTGCATGGCGCAAACCGCCTCGCATCCAATTCGCTGATGGAGGCGCTCGTCTGCGCACGCCTCACGGCAAAGCGGCTCAGGGTGCACCCGGTGAAGCTCGAACGCCGCATATCGATCCCGGCGTGGAAGACGGGGAAGGCCGTCGCGCCGGACGAGGCCGTGCTTGTCGCGCACATGTGGGACGAGATACGCCGCCTGATGTGGGACTACGTGGGCATCGTGCGCACGGATAAGCGCCTGGCGCGCGCGCGCCGCCGCCTTCAGACCCTCCGCCGCGAGATACACGACTACTACTTCCGGTATCTCGTAACGCCGGATACGCTGGAGCTGCGCAACCTCGCCGTGTGCGCCGAGCTGATCGTGAAGAGCGCCCAGAAACGCCGCGAGTCGCGGGGGCTCCACTATACGCTCGACTGCCCCGGCCTCTCGGAGCGGATCCATCCGACCGTGCTGCCCGGCTACCGCGGCTGACGGGTGCGGTATTCCCTCATGGTTATGCCGAAGCGGCGCTTGAAGAGGTGCTTCACGTTCGAGGCCTGCCATCCGCAGTCGGCGGATATCCGCTCGATCGTGTCGCGGGTGGAGGCAAGGCGCCGCCGCACCTCCTCCAGCCGCGCGGTCACGATGGCGTCGTGGATGCTCTGGCGCTGAAGCTCGCGGAACCGCAGCGTCGCCAGCGAGCGCGACACCTTCAGGTGGCGGACGACATCCTGCACGTCGATCTTGCGCGCAGCGTTCTTCGCTATGAACGCCATCGCCTTCTGCACGAGCTTGCCCGCGTTGGAGAGCGGCAGCGTGGTCTCGCGGTGCACGATCGCCTTCACTCCTACGAGATGCAGCCGCGCCCCGTCCCCACCGCTTCTCCTGCTCGCCATCAATCGCTCAAGAATCTCGGCGGCGAGGCGGCCTTCCTCCTTGAAGTCCGGCTGCACCGAAGAAAGGGAGGGCGTGATGTTCTCGCACAGGAGGGGGTCGTTGTTCACGCCAAGCAGCCCGATATCCGCAGGTATCTTGATGCCGATTTCCTCGCACAGGTCGATTATGTCGTAGGCGCGGTCGTCGCAGGCGGCGAGAATGCCGCAAGGCTTCGGGAGGGACATCAGCCACTTGGCGAGCCGCTCCCGGCTCTCAATGTCGTCCCTGAAGTGGTCGAGGTCGTACATGCGGGTGACGAACCCCGCCGCAGTCAGCGCATCGCGGAACGCGATGCCCCGCTCGCGGCTCCAGTCGCTGTCGGTGCCGTGCCCCACGTAGCCGTAGCACCGGTATGCCCCCTGCGAGAGGAGCGCATCCGCCGCCATCCTGCCGACCGCCCCCGCGTCGCTCTTCACGATCGCCACCCTGCCGCCGCGTTTCATGAGCGGCTCGCTCGGAATGTTCAGCAGAACCACCGGCGCATCCGTCTTCGCTATTTCCGCAAGTGCGGCGTCAGCGCCCGGGATTCCGACGAGAAAGCCGTTTGCGCCGCGCGCCATCTCCGTTCGGACCGTTTCCGGGGTGAACTCGTGCTGGGTGCGGTATATTGCGAGCGACCAGCGGTGCCCCTCGTTCAGGTAGCTGAATATGCCGTTGAGCTTATCCTGCCCGGCGATTCCGGCCATGCGCAGCGCCACCACCACCCGCCGTGCGGGGGTGGGACGCGACACCTCATCGAACGTCCTTTTTCTGCCCATGGCGCAAAGTATATCAGACGGCGAAGTTCGGTGTCAAATCCCCCCTTGGCATGGCGGTCCATACCCCTTGGCAGGGCGGCCCATACCCCATGAAGCCCGGCACCCTACCCCCCACGGCCAAAGGGGGGTACCCCTTGGCCGAAAAGGGGGGTACCCCTTGGCTGTAAAGGGGTATACCCCTTTGGCGTAAGGGGGTATACCCCTTTGGCATAAAGGGGGCTACCCCTTT
>CAMPAA010000179.1 GCA_946631345.1 uncultured Verrucomicrobiota bacterium | reverse complement strand
TGCTCGGCAGCATCTTGATGGCAAACTGCTTGTTGTCGAGCTGCGTGTCCTCGGCAAGCCACACCGACCCCATCCCGCCCTGACCAAGCTGTTTGACAATGCGATAGCGATTCGCGAGAAGAGCGCCCTGCGCGCCTCCTGCCATCGTCACGTCGTTGTCTATGGTGTCGTAGGTCATGCTCCTGTGTCCCTTTTCTTCTATTAGATCAAATCAGTTTTATCTGTGGCATCGTTACGCAGTATCCTGTAATTTGCGTCAGAACAGAGCCGCGCGCACCGGCAGACCGTCGCACTCCGTGCTCAAAGCGCTCCGCTCTTTGCGGCCTTTGCCTGCGCGCACGACTTTTGCTCCGCTCTTTATGCTCAAGGACAAGGCAAGCCTCCGTTCAATGACTGGGCGCGAGAGCGACGCGGAAGCCCAGGTCGTAGGAGCGGAAGCCTGGGGAATCCCCGCCGCGGCGCGCGCAGCGGCAGATGCGGGCGTTGAAGTTCCAGCCCCCGCCGCGATCGACGCGATACGCACCTGTAGCAGACCCAGTCGGATCGCTTACAGAGCCATAAGGGTAATCGCCATACCAGTCATTGCACCATTCCCACACATTACCAATCATGTCGTATAGCCCCCACCTGTTAGCCTGCTTCCCCTTGACATCGCGAGCGCATGCACGGCCTCCGGGGTACTGTTTCTCCGGCCATCCTGACGTATCCCACCCGCGTCCGTCGAATCCCACGCTTGAATTGCCGGCGTACCATGAGATGTCGTCAAGTGCGGGCGCATTGTTTGCACCAAGAATCCTGATGTCGCGTCCATTCGGCAGAGCAGCCGTAGTCCCTGCCCGGCAGGCGTATTCCCATTCGGCCTCCGTCGGTAAACGGTATTCGTAGCCGTCTGGAATGAGACCCTTGGCCCGCTCCCGCTGCGTCAGCCTGCGGCAGAACTCGGTCGCCTCGTTCCAACTGACATGGTAAACTGGGACGTTGTCCTTCAGGTCTCCGCATAGGTCCATGGGGTCGCCATCGCGGGACATTCCCCAAAACTCCCGCAGCGTCTGCTGTTTGCCAAAGATGTTGTACACGGTGTCGTCTCGCACCCCCCTTCGCGCCAGATCGACAACCGTCTCCCCGTCCATCAGTTTCTTCCACTGCCCTTGCGTCACCTCGGTCTCGCCCATCCAGAAGCCCTTTGTTAGAGTTACCTGATGCTGCCGTTCGCCGTCGAACCGCCCCTCCTCCGTAGTCGGACTGCCCATGGTGAACGTTCCCGCCGGACACCACTTCATCGTCAGATTCAATCCGTACGGATCGTTTATCGTAAACGCCGCGCCTTCCTGCCTCCACTTCGCCCGGCGTTCCCGCTCGGCAGCCTCGCGCGCCTCGCGTTCGTGACGTTCCGCTTCAGCTCTCCGTTCTGCGGCTTCCTTCTCAAGGCGATGAATGTAATCGCTTTTAACTAATTCTCGCTTGTCCGATCTTTGTCTAGTCTTGGGGGAATATGATCCTACATAAATGACTATAGCCGCAAGCACTGCTATTGCAGTACATATCGCCATCAAATAGCCGCGAGCACCGTTAAACGAATGGCGAGAACCATCCCCTTTATGCGATAAGACGATATCTTTCCTGTCCGAAGAATCCAAGTCCGCAAGCGCCCGTCTTTCTGCTTCTTCGCGTCTTTTTCGCTCGGCCTCATCCTCCTCGCGCTTTCTGGCAATGTCCCCTCTTTCCAGCACCTCCGTGCATGTAGGCGGGCGATCTTCCGGTTTTTTCGAGAGACCCGCCATGACACCTATGGCAAGCGGCGCGATAGGACCATCGCCCTCTACCAGCGGTTCGGGCATATCATGGTCGATTTGATATTCAATTTGTCCGCGCGAGAACGGCGGCTCGCCTTTAAGACATTCATATGCCATCGCCGCGAAGGAATAGACATCTTGCTCCTTCTTCGGCGCCGTGCCATGCAACTGCTCTGGGGACATATAGAGAAGCGTCCCCGACGACAGTTTGCCGGTCACGCGCGTCATCGTCTCCTGAATCTCTCGCGCGATACCAAAATCAAGAATGTACGGATGCCCATCCTTGCGAATCATGATGTTCGCGGGCTTGACATCGCGATGTACCACGCCCTCGCTGTGCGCATAGTCAAGCGCGGCGGCGATTGGTTTCAGAATCTTTACCGCCTCATCCTCCGCGAGTTTACCCTTGTCGGCCAGGTAGTCGTCCAGCGTCTCGCCGTCGATGTAGTCCATCACGAGGAACGGGTTGCCGCCATTCTCCTCGAACGCGCGGAGCTGGACGATGTTAGGATGCACGAGTCTCATCGCGACAAGCGCCTCGTCCTTCAGCTGACGATACGCGCGCTTGTTCGAGACGAGAATACTCGGCAGCATCTTGATGGCGAATGGCTTGTTGTCGAGCTGCGTGTCCTCGGCGAGCCACACCGAGCCCATGCCGCCCTGCCCGAGCTGCTTGACTATACGAAACCGCCCGGCGAGGAGCGTTCCGCCCGCGCCTGACATCGTCACGTCGTTGTCTATGGTGTCGCTAGTCATGATTGGCTAGGCTCCTCGTTGGTTCCAATCTGTTTCACGCGACGCCACTTCGCGCCAAGTCCACGGCCAGTACATTCGAAGCATTCTGCGTTATGCTTGAGCACAGACCTGATTGTCTCGCGACTTATGCCTGGGCACTTGAACTCGATTTCGCGGATTGTAAATGGCCTTTCAATGGAGTTCAGGACAGCTTCCACCGTTGATGTCTTCGCACCCCTAGGCGCGTTGAGCTTCAGAAAACGGGATTCGAAGTCACCGTACATTTCGTCGAAGGTATAGAGCAGATAGTTCACGTACGGCCAGATGTCATGCCTGCCCTCGTGCCATTGCGCAGACGACTTCTCCAGCGTTTCGTAGTAGCGTTCCTTCGACAGCTCGATAAGCCGCTCCAGGCTGACGTACCTTCCTGCCTCATATCCGAGGCGGTACAGCATGAGCAGCAGAAGCAGACGCGAAACGCGTCCGTTTCCGTCCCTGAACGGATGTATGCAGAGGAAGTCGAGGTTGAACGCGGCCAATGCAACAAGCGGAGGTATCCTGCAGTCCTCCAGCACGGAACCGTAGGCCCTTATCGCGCCCCCGAGCATTTCCTCTATGCGATCCGGCGACACTGCCTTGAACCTGACGCGCGAAGAGCCGTCGGGATACGTCTGGATTATCTCGCAGTCTTTCGTCCTGAACTTCCCCGAGTCCCAGATGGAAGGACGCGAAAGCGAATGGAGGCGCCGTATGACATCCATCGACAGCTCGAGCTCCTGAGCGGACTCGTGGATGAGCTCCAGTGCCCTGCGGTAGCCTCGCACCTCCTCCTCGTCGCGGTCGCGCATTATGCCGTTCCCGAACAAGACCGTGCCGACGCGCTGCGCTTCGACGTTGACGCCCTCTATGCGGTTCGACGCGACCGCGCTTTCGACCATTGCGTATTCGCGAAGCTTCCTCAGGCATTCCGGCGACTGGTGCGTGTAAAGCTCCTGATGTCCGCGCTTCTCCGCAATGCTCTGAAGTATCCACGTGGCATTCACGGGAACCGAATCAAGCCTCGCCAAAACCCTAGTGAAACTATTCATACTTGCGATTATACCACACCTTATCCGCTACGCGCAACCCAAAATACCTCTACTAATACCATCACATGGAGAAGATACCATCATTCGCGCGGTCCTGCTGAACAGCAGAGGCGGAGGCCGAAGAGGTTGCGGAGGGCGGGATCGTACCCGCTGCGGTTCGCGGAGCGGCAATGCCGCGCCACCCCGCCCCAGTCACCGCCGCGCAGAGCACGTTTATCGCCCGATTCTGTGTTGCAAGGATCATCAACTGGGCTCTTCGAGTAATAGTCCTCGTCAAACCGATCCTGGCACCATTCATAGACATTGCCGCTCATGCCGACAATGCCCAGTTCGTTGCCGACGTCTTTCTCCTTGACAGAATGCGGGCGGCACTTGTTGGAAATCATCTTTTCATGAATCAGATTAAAATCATTCCAGTCACTATCCGACACCCGTCTGACTCCGGAGTTCTCGTAATACCAGCCAATCGCATCCAGGTCATTTCCACCGCTGTAGGTGTAGCCACGCGACTTGTTGCCGCCCCTTGCAGCGAACTCCCACTGCGCTTCGGTCGGCATGGACCACGTTCTGCCGTCGCCCTCGTTTCGGTTCAGCGCCTTGACGAGCGTGTCGCAGTCATCCCAACTCATGTTTTCCATAGGGAAGTCGGAGGTGTCAAGACCAGCCACTCTGTCCTGGCCTCCGCCAGCAGTGCTGAAGTATGGGACCGGTTCGCCTTCCGAAAACGAAACGCCGTTCGCGGACACAAGCGCCTTCCACTGCGACTGAGTGACAGGGTACTTGCCAATCCAGTAACCCTTCGTCAACTTTACGCGATGCTGCATTTCTTCGCGAGCCATGAAGGGCCCGGCCTCGTTCGTCGGACTTCCCATCATGAACGAACCAGACGCAACGTACACCATCTCCATCTTTACCCCGCCTGGCAGGGTCATGGTTTTAGTGTCGCCAGACTTAGGGGATGCCTCCTCCCTCGTTTCCGGCATATTCAACATCAACAACGCCCCTATGCCGAACGCGCCTATTATAAACCCGAGGACACCGACGACCTTGCCTATGCCACACTTTCTCCGGAGCCCGCCTCTATCCGACTCTGCACGTTCTGCACGGATAGGCTCTGCCACTCCCGGCTCTCGCTTACGTTCGGCGGTTACGCCACTCTGAGCTGAAACATTTTCCGACATACTACCCATTCCTCCCTATCTGAGCTGCTTGATAATGCAATGCCTGTTGCCGAGGCGCACCCCCTCGCCCCCCAGGCATCGTAACGTCGTTGTCTATGGTGTTGCTTGTCATACCAATTGCCTATTGAACATTGCCACATCAAAACTAACCATCATTTTTTCGCAAGCCCCTGTTTTTCGAATATCGCCTAACAGCAGATCGAACAAGGTATACTACGATGACAATCATTACAATGGGAACAATTGGCCCCATCCCTCCTTGTTGATGGGAAGGGGCAGGGGCAAGATATTCATCAAGAGGATCTTCGATAGCTGCACAGGCACCATGTCCCTGTTGCCTATCCGCGCGATCCCGCTCAACTTGTTCCCCATATGCTTCATCCTTTACAGAGCAGCAGAGACGGAAGCCGTAGACCCAGTCGCGGTCACGGGGGTGGAGCCTGCCGCGGCCCGAGGAGCGGCACTCCCGCGCGCAGCTGCCCCAGCTGCCCCCGCGCAGGGCAAGGAGCGTGCCGGAGGCATTTTCCTTGCCACCGCACCATTCCCAGACATTGCCGTGCATATCATAAAGTCCAAAGGCGTTTGGTTTTTTCTGTCCAACTGGGTGCGTTTCATCTTCGCTATTGTCATCATACCACGCCACTCTGGCAACGATGCTTTCGGTAATCTCTGTACCGTCTGCAAGCCGACAATAATCTCCTGTCCCGCCCGCTTTGCAGGCATATTCCCATTCCTCTTCCGTCGGAAGCCGAAACGCCAGTCCTGATGCTTCCACCTCCGGCAAGGCGTTCAGCCTCCCCAGAAACTTCTTGCAGTCATTCCAGGAAACATTCTCAACGGGATTGTTCCACTTGAACCAATATTTGAACTTTGACGGATTCTCCCCCATGACCGCTTGCCACTGCGCCTGAGTAACCTCGTACATCCCCATCTTAAAGCCCTTGTCGGGAATCTTGACCATGTTTGCAATAATACTCTGGATGGCATCCTTTTTTGATGGCCTGCCCATCCAGTCTGCAACAAACAGCGCCCCAAGCACAAACGCACCTATAAGAGCAAAGGCACTAACAACTTTGACTAGGGCTTTTACTAGGCCACCCCTCCTTCGAGCCCCGCCTCTGTCCGATTCAGCATGTTCTACACGTTCTACATGTTCTACACGGCCAATGCCCTCTCCAAGAACAGCCGCGCAGGACGGCGGACGATCCTCGGGATTCTTCGCAAGTCCGGACATGATAGCGGCCGCGCAGGAGCGCGGCCCTCCCGGAAGGGATTCGGGAACCTTGTTCTTGATCTGGTCGGAAATGTCGCCGCGCACGAACGGGGGCTCGCCTTTCAGGCACTCGTATGCCATTGCTGCAAACGAGTAGACGTCCTGAGCAGGTTTGGGCGCATCGCCGTTCAGCTGCTCCGGCGACATGTATAGCAGCGTGCCAGACGACAGCTTGCCAGTGACGCGCGTCATCGTCTCCTGAATCTCTCGCGCGATGCCGAAGTCGAGGATGAAGGGAGTGCCGTCCTTGCGAATCATGATGTTCGCCGGCTTCACGTCGCGATGAACCACGCCCTCGCTGTGCGCGTAGTCGAGTGCAGCAGCGATGGGCCTGAGAATTCGGAGGACTTCGGATTCAGGTAGGCCGCCAAGCGGCGCGCCCGGAGTGCGCGCCCTACCATCATCACGCAGCGCGGCCGCCACACCATCTCCCACCTCTGCGCACTCTGCGTCTCTGCGCCTCTGCGTTGAAAAACCATCACCGCATTCAGCGAGATAGTCATCCAGCGTCTCGCCGTCGATGTAGTCCATCAC
>CAMPAA010000178.1 GCA_946631345.1 uncultured Verrucomicrobiota bacterium | reverse complement strand
CCCCCGCCAACCCAAATCGGGCATTCGCTCAAATCGGTGCCGGGCGTCAGCCCAGCACGCGGCGGAAGTGGTCGAGAATCATGGCAACGCCGCCGTCGCCCGTCTCCTTCGATGCCTTGAGTGCGCTCTGCGCGTACCAGGCCGTCTTGTCGAACTCCGCCATGTTCACCGTATCTGGGCAGAGCGACATCATGAGAGACGTCTCGCCCTCGCCCGCATGGTCGAACGGATACTTCGCCAGCACCTTTGCGTCCATGAGGGCGTGGTTCTGGATCCAGATGAACGGGTTCGCGTCGAGGTTGGTGTGGTCGGTGTAGTACGAGGCGGAGGAGGGATCGCCCCACCAGCCGTCGCCCTTCTTCTCCTCGAGGAACTCCATGATCACCTGGCGGCTCGCCAGACGGAACGCGAGGTCAGTCGGCATTCCGGCGTTGAAGTCCTCGCTCTGGTGGTGCACGAACGTGTGGATGTTGCGGAAGCCTACGTCCAGGAGCCCGCGGAATATCTGGCGGGCGATTGGCACGAGGGCCTGCGAATCCACCGGGATCGAGCCGCGCCCCTCGCAGGGGGCGACGGCGCGGGAGGAGGCTCCCCAGTAGAAGCTGGGGAGGATCACCACCTCGGCCTCCTTCTCGTACAGGTGGAGCGCGCGCTCGACGGCGAGCGTATCCATGCCCACGGGAAGGTGTTCGGAGTGGTATTCCAGCACGCCAAGAGGCAGCACCACCGGCGTGCGTTTCTTGATCGCCTCGCGGATCTGGCTCGGCCTCATGAGTTCATAGCGCATCGCTCGGCTCCTTTCAGCATTCGACCTCGATGGGGCCGTTGGTGCCGATCTGCGACGGCGCGAGATTGACGCAGCCATCCTTCGTGATGGCGATCGGCTTCTCCCAGCGGAGGCCGAAGGTGGGCGAGGTCACGAACGTGTCAATCTGGAACGTCATGTTCGGCATGAGCTCGTAGTCGGAGATAGTCTCCATCCAGGGTGCCTCCACCTCGATGAGGCCCGTGCCGTGGCAGGGACCGTAGAAGTAGTTCGCGCGGCGGCCGTGGTCCTCGTAGAACTTGATGAAGTCCTTGGCCACCTGCGAGGCGAGGATGCCGGGCTTGAGGTGCTGCTCGGTCCAGTAGTGCGCGTCGAGGCCGAACTGCACGAGGTCGCGCTTCTCCGGCGTGAGCTTGCCGCAACATACGGGCAGGCCGATGGAGGGCGAATACCCGCAGATCTTCGCGGAGAGGTTGAGCTGCACGATGTCGCCGTACTCGATCGGCTTGTAGCTCGAACGGGAGATCGCATGGCGCGTGGACTTCTCGGAGAAGCAGTACATCGGAAGACCCTCGTATTCCGCGCCGTTCTCGTAGATGCACTTCTGCGCCACGCCCACAAGCTCGAGCTCCGTCTTGCCGGGCTTCATCTCGGCCATCACGGCCTTGGTGGCGAGATCGGTGATGCGCGCAGCCTCGCGGATGCAGGCAATCTCGTTGTCGCTCTTGATGCGGCGCAGGTTGAGCATGATGTCGTCCGCCCAGACGATCTCGGCATTGGGGTAGCACTCGCGGATGCCGTCGTACTGCACCACGTTGGTGTTGAGCTTGGCGGCCACGCCGATCCTGATGCTCTCTCCGGTCACGCCCAGCTTATGGAACACGTCCTTGAACGTCTCGCTCTTGAGCTCGGGATAGGCGGGGTTGGCGCTCTCGCGGTACTGGTACACCACGCAGATGCGGTCCATCCAGCTGAAGTCGCCGGCGAACACCTGCGATTCGGGGCCGACCATCAGCGCGGCCTCGCCGTTCGCCGCGATCGCCACGCCGCAGCGCTCGAAGAGCGGCCAGAAGTTCGAAAAGTAGCGGGTATCGGCGTAGTCCGCCTCGGAGCCGTTGACGACGAGCACGTCAAGCCCCTTCTCCGCCACGAGCTTAGCCGCGCGCGCGACACGCTCCTTGAATTCCTCCACGGGTATCTGAATACGAGCCATCTTGTTTTTCCTTTCTTTTGTTCCTTAAGCCAATTAGCGGCCACGTATTATAAACGTTGCCGCCGCGCCGTTCAAGTTTTATTTTCGACAGTTTTATTTCCGGCGGGATGGCGATCACGAAAATGCCCGCTTTCACGGGCGAGAGGAACAGCGCTCCGTTCAGCACAGTCCCTCGCCGCGTAGCGACATTGAGCGCGTTCATTTCTCTCGCCCTGTCACTCTGCTTTCCAGACCTGTGTCATGTCGGCAACTTTTGCAACGCGATCGGCAAATATATGCTCTTGTTTCAGATGCGCAATGAGCGGATCGAAACCGGTGTCGTTTGAGACGATATGAAAATACGCGTCCTTGTCGACTGCCGCTATATGCCCGATGTAATATGCGATGTGAAAATCAAGGGCGTTGTGTCCCGTGCCTGCCATTTCAATGTACCTGGCACCATTGCCCGTGACTACGCCTTTCAGGTCGCGCCCAGAAATGCCGCACCGTTCAAGCGCGGCGCTGAGAACCTTGCACGTGAGCGAGGCGTGGGCTACCGTGTCCATGTGGCTGGCGATGACCATGGCGTTTGGCGCGGCGCGGCAGAGCGCATCCCTCCCGCATCAGCATGTTCCTTTCGTTGTCAGTTTCACGATTTGAAATTGATTTGTCACGACGCTGACGAAACAGGGTTAAAGATCGTCAGGTTTGGATAAATGGTCTTGAAGTCCGCATCATTGCGCATGATTAGCCCGCCTTTCTCGATTGCGTACGCTCCTATAAGAACATCTGCTATCGGCCGTTTCACGGCTCCGCCAAGTCGCTTGCGCAAAACATGTTCATACCATGCCTTGTGGGCGGCCAGAACGGCCTCTCTGTTTCCTGCGAAGTCGAATTCTATGCCAAGTCCAGAAAGAACCGAGTCCTGTTTCGCAACGTCGCCCCGGAATGAAGGAGCAAGCTCAATATACGTTATTGGAGCTATCACAAGCCCATCCGCACGCCTCGCATCTACGGCATCGGCGGACATCGTCGAAAACTCTCCGTCTCCACTGATGATATCGATAATCACGCACGTGTCAACCACCCACACGATCATTCCTCCCCCTCACGGAGTTCTTTCATGATTTCAGCAGTTGAAGTGCAACCATTGTAATTTCCCCGGCAGCAACCGATATAATCGCGCGCTGACTTCGGTTTCGGCAGCTCTGCAGACGATTCCTTGCCGACCTTGACGAGAATCACGCGATACATGCCGCTCTGAGGCACGGGAATCGTGAAAACACCATTCTTTGCCGATACGTTCTCGTACCAGACATTCTCGGCAGACCCGACATCGGCCACAGTCTGCATCCAGTCTTTCTTCTCCATCAATCTAGGCATTGTGTCTACCGCCTTTCACCGGCACTTCACCAGAAAATCCACATCGCTGTTGGGACGCTCCTCCCTGCAGGCGCACGAGCCGAAGGCCCAAAGCCACTCGGCCTTGTGCCTACTCGCGATAGCGTATATCTCATCCCGCTTCGCGCGTATCTCGTCTAACATACACATGTCAAAACGCCAGAATTATACCAAATTCTCAGAACGACTGCTTGCAGCATTGCAACCGGATACGTCACCTCGCGGGGAAAAGGCGGAGAGCGTCTCTTCAGTCAAGTATGTCATTTGATTGCACCTATTCCGCGAAGTATCCCTGCGATGCCAACCGCCGCGACATCTTTGCATATCTTCCCGTCGGCGTCAAACGTGTAAAAGTTCATTACCGTCGTGGCGAACTTTCGCCCGTTGGGCTTTACTCCCGCAAACGGCTCGCTCCCGCTGAACGTGCCGCTGCACTCCCATTGGACGGCTACCGTCCGCCCGTCTGCGACCATGTCGACAAGCTTCCATTGCACATCAGGGAAACTCTTGCGCATCAATGCGACAACGCTCAAGTATCCTTCCGCACCATGCAATGGTTCCGGCGATACAGGCGTATCGAATGGCGCGTCAGCCGCAATAAGCTCACGCCCCAGCGCAAGGTCGTTGGTGTTGATGCATTTCTCGAAGAGCCGCATCTTTCCCTTCAAGTCCTGCGCCGCCGGGAAATCCATCTCCACCGCCGCTTGGACGGCATAGTCCATGCGTTCTTGAATTGTCATGGCAAACACTCCTCTCCATCGTCCGGCATCAGGACGCGCCCGGCGAATTTTATGCGAAGCATCGCGTTGCGAATCTGCTTGATTTTCATTCTGGATCCCCCACAAGTTCAAATCGCTTCATCGTCTTTCCATCGCGCTCGATGGTCTCAAAGAACATTTTTGCCGGACGCACCCACAGTCCGCACTCGCCGTACAAAGCGCGGTAAACGACCATCTCCTCCAGCGTCTCGGAGTCCTTTGCGAACCCCTCAAGACGGTAGAGATTGCCTTTGAAATGCCGGAACTTGCGCCCAATCAGGTCAGCCTGTTCATCAGCCATCTATTCATATCTTTCTGCCGAGATCAAAGGCCGCCTTCATGAACTTCGTCTTCTTCACGGCACCCGGCTCGTAGACGCCTCCGGCCCTGAGGAACCCCCTGATCTTCGCGCCATCAAAGCAGTCGACAAAGCCCTGGAGCGGTGCCTTCACGACGTCCCAGTCCATGTTCTCCGCCATCGTCGCGACGAGATAGTACGGCTTGCCGTTCGGCTCCGGCCACTTCGCGACGCAGCGGTCGAAGAGCGCCTTGAGCTGACCGGCGATCGAGAAGTAGTAGACGGGCGTGCCGAACACGACGGCGTCCGCCTTGCATATCTTTTCGACGATCGCGTTGGCGTCATCCTTGATCACGCACTTTCCGAGTTTCTGGCAGGCATAGCAGCCGGTGCAGAACCCGATCTTCTTGTCCTTGAGCCGGATGACCTCGGCCTTGTTGCCCGCAGCCTTCACGCCCTTTGCGACTTCCTGGCAGAGCGCGTGGGAGTTGGAGTTCGGACGGAACGACGCTGAAATGATCAGCACGTTCTTGATTTTCTTCGCTATCTTCTTCGTGGACATAACTAATCTCCGTTGGTTTTTAGAATCGGTGCGCAAGCGCACATCGTTTCAATATTGCAATATTATATCATTTCTCCGGCACATCGCCGCACGGCACGAAAAACCTGCAATTGATTTCGCCATATTTCGCCTTTATCACCGGACAGACGGTCTTTTATCTTTACGACTGTCTTTGGATACTCCATCTCAATTTCTCGGCAAAACCTTTACTTTGTCAAGATTCCACTTGACGCTATCACATGGGAGAGCCGACCACCGTGTCAGCCTTCTCCGCCTTGGCCGAGACAGCACCCGGCCTTTCCGCAATCTCCAGCGTCTTGCCTTCGCCAACTGTAATTAAGGCATTCAGATCTTCAAGTGTCATGTATACCACCGTAGGTATTCTTATCATCCTTTGACCTGACCAAATCTTTTTTCAATCGTTCTTGGAGAAGTTGCTCAAAATGTGCTATTGGGAAAAGTTGCAATGGCATGAACAGTTCATATAATGGCTTCCATGAGCGACCATGTGGTTTAAGTCCGTCTTTTATTTGACAATCCAAATCGTCTTTGTCCTGCAAGAGCTTTCGTTTTTCACAGACAAACTGCTCAATGGCATCAAGAATACATGACTCTCTGGATTTACTGTCAATGCCTGGCTGTTCCATGATGATATTGCCCTCCATGATCATGTCTTTTTGAATACGAGCCCGCACTTGAAAGCGGCGTCAGTCATCATGCCCGACGGCGGTTGCGGGGCGACCGCCCTACCATCGGTGGTTTGGCAGGGCACGTTGCCCCATCGCGCCGTATTTCTTCCGCGATTTCCGCCTGCCGCCGATCCTTGCCGAGTTGTCGCAGCGCCTTGTTGCGGAGAATGCCGGTCAGGTAGTTGTGGAAATGTCCCTTCTCGTCTGGCGCATAGCGGTAGGACGGCAGCGCCGACCAGACAGCAATCAAAGTCTCCTGAATGACATCGTCCGCCTCAATGGATGGGAAGCGTTCGCGCATGAACGCTTCCATCATCGGACGATAGCGTGTAACTAACTCTGACCAGCGCGCATGTTGCGAATCATTCGCAAGGTCACGCAGTAGAGTCGTCGATGTAGTAGGTATGTTTGCCATGGAAATCGCTCAGTCTTTTGCCAACGCCTCACCTGTGGCGCGGACGGCGTTGCGGACGCAATTTTCGCAACTGCACAGAACCTTGCCCGTGCCGATACCCTTCAGATCACGGCAGATGGTCGCGCCGCAGAGTTCCTTGAAGCGCGGCATGATCGCGCGGGATGCGGTCATCACCGAGCCTTTCTCCGCGAGGAGCGATGAAACCATGATTGCGCCGACGAGTGCGCCGCACGTTCCCTCCATCGTTCCCATGCCCGAACCGAAGCCGGAACCAAGCCGCAGCATTTCATCCTCGCTTCTGCCGAGTTGATCTGCAAAAGCGACAAGCACCGCCTGACAGCAGTTCATCTCTTTCTTTCGCTGTGCGGCGTAGTCCATGCGTTCTTGAATTGTCATAGCGAATACTCCTCTCCGTCGTCCGGCATCAGGACGCGTCCGGAAAGGCCGCGCCGTTCAAGCGCGGAGCGGAGCGTCTTGCGCGTCAGCGAGGCGTGGGCGACCGTGTCCATGTGGCTCGCGATGACCGTGGCGTTTGGCG
>CAMPAA010000177.1 GCA_946631345.1 uncultured Verrucomicrobiota bacterium | reverse complement strand
TGTCGCCACAGGAACCTCGCGTTCAGCACCGGCCATTTCAGGGAATACCCCTCCAGCTGACGCGGCACATAGTCGATCACGACGGACTCCGCGCCCATCCGCGCAAGGTACCGCTGGAGCGCATAGCCATGCAGCACGGCTCCGTAGTTGAGGTGCTTCGAGCATGTCGTGAAGGATATGAGTGCGGCCCTTGGCATAAGAAGACGCTCCTGCTGCTACTTTGCCAGAAAGTGCAAATGACGTCTGAGCAGGCGGATTGCGCCCAGCGCCAGTCTCTCCGGGAATCTGTCCGGGGGATTCTTCGACCTGAGGGCCAGCTGCGCCAGGGCCGAGACCGGCGACGGATCTTTCAGCACCGATTCAAGCATGGAACTTTCCGATCGGGTGAGTCTGTCCTTCTTCCCTTCGCATTTTTCCGCAATCCCCTCGACCTCCTCCCTTATCGCGCCGTACAGAAGTTCGATCGCCTTCGCGTCGGCGTGCTTCAGAAGGCTTCTCACGCCGGTTCCGATGAGAGCGCGGAGAAGGCCGAGCGAATACGTTTCCAGCAGCCCCTCCTCCTCCAGCCGGGCCTTCACGGCGCGCCATGCCTCGATCCAGCACAGCGGCTGTCCGTCGGAGCGGACGTTGTCCTGCAGGCTTCCGGCCCTGTGCATTCTGTAGTGGTAGCCGGCGAAATTCGCGAGCGATATGCGTCCGGCCAGCGCCACGGTACAGTAGGAGAAGTACAGGTCGTTCTCCCTGCGTATGTTCTGGAAAGACAGCCGTCTTGCCCTGAAGAAATCAGACTTCACGAACTTGTTCCATGGATTCGCCCAAGCCGAGACGAAAAGGAAGTCTGCGGCATCCCTGCCCGAGAAAACACGCCCCAGGGCCCTGAAACGCCTGGAGGGGAACCTCGCCTCCGGGATGCAGGACATTCCGTCGTGCCTTACCGCCCCGAACACAACGACGTCGGAATCGTGCTTCCGGGCGTTAGAGTAGAGCCTTCCGAGCATCCGCCGCGAACACCAGTCGTCTGGGTCGCAGAAGAAAAGGTATTCCCCGCCTGCGCGCTCGGCGCCAAAGTTCCTC
Source organism: uncultured Verrucomicrobiota bacterium (assembly GCA_946631345.1). Lineage (GTDB taxonomy): Bacteria > Verrucomicrobiota > Kiritimatiellia > RFP12 > UBA1067 > UBA1731. The sequence continues at coordinate 5,621 of CAMPAA010000177.1, read as the reverse complement.
GCCCCTCCGGCGCCGGCGTTTTCCTTGTGGTAGACCTTGACTCGCGCGTCCTTCGCAGCGTATCCATCGAGCAGCGCGCCGGTACCGTCAGTGGATCCATCGTCGACGCAGATGATCTCGATGTCGCGCAGCGACTGGCGGAGCAGCGAGTCGAGGCACCTGCCGAGATATCTCTCGACGTTGTAGACTGGAACTACGACTGATATCTTGGGCATATAAAAACCTCAGCTAATCAATGACCGCCGTCTATGACGTCCCCAAAGTGCATACGCCGACATTCGCAGAAGACTTTTGATCATAGGCACAAACTCCGCCTTGGGTCGGTGTCTGAGTTCGTTTACCGCCGCCATGTACGTCTGTAGGACAAACGCACACTCTTCCGTCGACGCACCTTTCAAGGCCTCGGCAATGATGGTTACTCTGTCTTCGGCGGGAAGCCGCCATGCACGTTTCTGCGCACTGGCGGAAAGCATTGCCGCAAATCTCGCCAAGACAGTTTTCTGGTCACAAAGATCGTCCCGAAACGGCCTGAAACGGTATAGTGCGATAATAACGGCAAGTAGATTGCGGGCATGCCTCGCGAGGGAACCACGCTCCGTCGATATCGAATCGTTCCGTACCCTGCGGCAATAATATCTCGCGGAGATAGCCATGCAGCGCTTCGAATAGTAAAGCGACACAGGGGTGAAATAGTTATCCGCACGCGTGGTAGCATCGGGAAAAGGATATTCCCTTCCGCAAACAGCCGTGGCGCGTATAAGACGTAGAGGTGGACTTACATGGAAGCATCCGTTGTCAAGCAGCATCTGCATTGCCGACATGCCATCCATGATCTTGCCACAGCACTTCGGCGAAATGGAATAGTACCGCAGCATCCGCCGCGCCCATCTGCGAAGGCCGTGCGGCACATCTGATTCGCAGAACACAGAGGACGCGAATATTACCTGGTCAAGGTTCTCCCTTTCGCACAAGGCACACAGCCGCTCAAGGGCAACAGATTCCAGCCGATCGTCCGCATCCATAAAATATATGAACTCGCCTGAAGCGACCTTTACGCCCACCTCGCGGGCGCGAAATGCTCCAGCATGAGGCGAGCTCAACAATTTCACGCGCGCGTCTTTTGCGACATAGTCCAAGAGGATTTTCGGCGAATCGTCCGTCGATCCATCGTCCACGCACAAAACCTCCAGCTCCTTCAATGTCTGCCCGAGGATAGAGTCAAGACATTCGCCGAGATATTTCTCAACATTGTAGACCGGGATGATGACAGATACCTTCGGCATGGTCATATGCGCTCCTCGTATCCGCGAAAGCCGACGTTCAGTTCATGGAGCGGCGCGAGGAGCGTGCCGAGCGGAGTGCCCTGCGTCATCTTGGCAAACGCATTGACGTCCTTCGGGAAGCACTTGCCGCCGTAGCCGAACTTTCCGTCCGGCCCAGGCACGAACGTATGCGTGTCGTTGATGTAGCCCGACAGCAGCATGCCCGCGTGGACCCGCGCCCAGTCCGCCCCCATGCGGCGGCAGTAGTCGTAGACGGCGTTGAAGTACGTCACCTTGTACGCGCCGAACACGTTGTGCGCGTACTTGGTTATCTCCGCCTCGAGCGGGGTCATATAGGTGAAGGTCTTCCCCTTGAATATCCGGCAGAGGAGCTCGAGCTCGCCAGTGAACACCATCGGCTGCCGCCTAAAGTCCTCGATGTACGTGCGCTCCGTGAGGAATTCCGGCATGAAGTAGACTCGATGTCTGGTCTCCCTGGTCAGCCTCTCCGAAGTTCCTGGCAGGATCGTGGTACGCACGAAAACAGGCTTGTCAGGAAGAGCACTAATCAGCTCCTTCATAAGCGTGAGATCCTGTGTGCCGTCGTCCTCCGTCGGCACGTGTATCTGGAGGAAGTATACATCAGCACCGGAGATGTCGTCGTTCATCCCCTTCGGCGGATCGCTCACCACCACCTTCACATCCTTGTTGTTCTCTTCAAGCCAGTTCTTGAGTGCGCCACCCACGAACCCGCAACCAATGATTCCTACTGTCATCATTCTTAATAACTCCATCTTTGTTGCAACATTATACCAAAATACGGGACTCTGCGTTAAGAACCAACTGCCGCATTCATCACAAATGGCAACGACAGAGAAACCTTCCAAACCAGACGAATAAACGACCCAGTCGAGCCAACAGCCCCTTACCACAGTTTTCGTCAGAGGCTTTCCGCCTCTCGCGCACCTTGACGGCATTGAACCCAACCACACAATGCTCAACAAGTATCTCGATTATGTTTTGTATGCGCGTGGAATCGACTGTCGTCAGCGCCGATTCCGTGCGTGAACCGACTATATCCGAAAACAGCTTCTGGTAGGCGGAACGCTGGTCGAAAGCACGGAGCCTTTCGTATGAACGCCGTGCCATTCGTCCCATTTCGGCACATTCTTCCGGATTGGAGAAAAGCTTTTTAATCGCACCCGCCGCAGCTGCCACGTCCCCCTGCGGGATCTGAATCGTCCCCGTCCCATCCGCAAGATTGTCAAGATACGGCATTGAATACGCGACTATCGGGATCTCTGCCATTTTCATCTCCACAATCGCATGGCAAAATCCCTCGAACTTTGAAGTGACAAGTCCAGCTCCGGCTCTCTCTAAATAGGGACGGACGTTTTTCTGGAAACCCTCAAGGCGAACGGCATTGCGCAGCAATGGACTATTCTCAATGTATTTTTCAATGGTCGCACGAACCTCCATGGGGCCGTCGCCCAGCAACGTCAACTCTGCGTCCGGAATGTCCATGCGCAGACGTTCCACAATCTTGACCGCATCCAAAGGACGCTTGAAATCGACCAAACGCCCCATCCACAGTATATTGTGCGGATGATTCCGGCGCACGAAGCCCGACATAAGGTCAGCATCGCAATATGGGATTGCCAATGCTCTGCACCCCATCATGCGAAAGAAAGCCTCGTCCACAGACGAAAGAGTAATTAACGCATTCGCTCTTCGCAAAAGCCCATAGATCGTTCGCACCTGCGGACTCCCGTTTGCAATCATCCAAGAGAAGACGCTATGCCAGAAAACGACAAGCGGCACTCCACAGTCTTCCGCAGCAGACATGTCAGCAGAAAGCTTGTCCCCCGAATAGGCGTCGTGCTCTATGATGACGTCCACATTTCGTTTGCGTAGAATGGCGGAGAGGCGCTCGACTCGCTCCTTGTTACGTCCGAGATCCCTCTCGGTGAGAACAATCGGCTCGTAGCCCCACTCCTTGAACTGGCAAACCTGAAATGATGCGCCTCGCTGGATGCCACCGCATGTGCCGACTTCCCTGTATATCATTGCTATTCTGACGATATCCATCCTCAACCCTCTTTGTCTTTGGCGAAACTAAACTTATTCAGCAACTTCATGAATTTCTCCGAAACATAAATGCGTTCCTCCGCTTCCAGCACAACAAACCACGCAAGGGGCAGCAGGATGGCTTCGCAACAGACTGTCGTAATGCAGACACGCATAAAGGATGGCTGTATGCAAAGCCTTGGAACAAGCCCCCCGATGCCGGCGACGAAGGCTGTAGACAAGATCGGGAGAAATGCCTTGCGAAACCACACTGCAGCCGATATGTCCGCCAGACGACTTGCGTTCCATATATGGATCGCATTAGCGGCAATGCTGGACGCAACATGCGCAGCCACAATTGAACGCAAGCCAAAACCGCCCTGTATAAAACACCACGCGACGGGAACCGCAAGCATCTTCACGCTACCATCCAGAAGTCTGTTAAGCCCGATTCTGCCGGTGGCCATGATCGACAAAGTCTGTCCTGCCACGATCTGCGAAAAAAACACCGACACCAACACGCACGCACACAACACGGGAGACTCCGCAGGGGGGGTCTTAAGCCAAAGGCGCATGATCTCGTGGACCTCGAGGAACAGTGGCAGGGAAACGACGATGGAAATCAATCCGGAGAGCTTGTCAACCATGAAGACAAGATTCCTCATCCTACTTCTGTTCCCCGCGCTATATGCAGAAATTATCGCGGGGCTGAATGAACCAGCAAGCGACTTTGCGAAAGTGTTCGCCCTCGCTGAAAGGCGATTCGCGATAGCCATGGCCGCATTTGACGCGGGGCCAAAGAAAAGATTGACCAGAATCGCGAATCCCTGTCCACGCACAATCCGTCCAAATGCGCCAAAGGCGTTTAGGGAAGCATAGCGCGATATCTCGCCGATATCCCTCCAGCACAAAAAACAATCCCAGCGGATGCGACACTCCCTATATACGACAATGGCCCGCAGAGCAATCATGGCCTTAGGCAGCGTCGCTATTATGCAGTGCCATAATGCATACCTCGCCAGCCATACACCTGGATGAGAGACCATGTAGTAGAGGAGGAACGCGGTTATTGTAGTCTCCGCCACGCTGTACACCGTCAACTCTGCAATCTCTTGCTTGGCTGTATACATGGCACGGAAAGGCGCGTTGAACATGGAAACAAAACCATTGATGCAGGTGAAACGCCAAACCCACTGGCACGCCGCGACTCGGTCTGGAGCAATGACGAGCCAATGCCTAACCGCATATTCGCCTATAGGCCACCCCACGGCAAAAAGGATAAAAGGTATTGCAGCGTGAACCGACAGTGCAGCGGTAAACCAGCGCTGACATTCCAACACCCCTGCTTCCCTACCACCCTTTTTTTTTGCCGCACCTAAGGCATAGGCATAGTAACGCGACACGGCGCCGGAGAAAAGGCGATTGATAAAGCCCACGAAGGCGACCAGTCCCCCCACAACCCCGAGAAGCCCGTAATCCGTCTGCCCAAGCGCAAGCAATAACCAACGAGCAGTAACAAGGCCGAGCGCAAGCTTGTAGAACGACCGCGCGTATGTCGCAGTTATGTTCAGAGCGATTCGCCTGTTCGCGGTCATCTTCACTCCGGCACCCTCCGATCAGAACATGACGACCGTCAACATGGGGACCAGCTTGAAATGATCGTCGTTCGTCGCGATGTCCGCGCCGTGCTCGAGGGCGCACGCCGCGATCCACATGTCGTTCTGCGGAATGGGCGTGCCTTGCTTTCGAAGATGCTGGTAGACCTTCGCATAGAGTTCCGCCGTGCGCCCGGTGACAGGCGTTACGGTCACTGCGGCATTGGATAGGTAAGATTCAAGCTTCCTCCGGTTCTCGTCTCCGTTCTTGGTTGGGAACAATCCGGACCTGTACTCTCCAACGACAATGGATGGAATCATTATCCGCTCGTAGCAGGAGAACTTCGTCGGAAGAGTGCGCTCCCCCTCGAACAGGTCTATAAGAACATTCGTGTCCAGGACCAGACTGCTCATTTCCACATTTCCTCGTCAATGACGTCAAAATCCTTCTGAACGGAACGAAGCTCCTCGGCGGCTTCATGGGAAATCGGAGGTCCGAAGTTGAAGAAATCCGGCAACGGCTTTTTCTGGCGCTTGAACACTCCATGCGCGTCAGGACCTGCCAGGCGGCCATCATGGTTCGCGCCTCGCCACTTCATCAGCGCGCCGAGGGTGACGAGGTCCTCGGGCGTCGTGATCTTCACGTTGCCGCGGTTTCCGGGGACGAGGTGCACAGGTATGCCGAGGGTGAAGCATA